>NZ_JAHBDP010000121.1:0-23949 GCF_019956495.1 Pseudomonas sp. BF-B-26
TCTCGCGGAGTAACTTGTGATGCTGATAATCTTGTTGACTATCAGTCTGACTCCACAAGCACCCACACGAATTGCTTGATTCAGTTGTTAAAGAGCGGTTGGTTAAGATCTTTCGTCTCAACCGAGGGGCGCACTCTACAGCACACATCCCCAAGTAGCAACCTTAAAAGCTTCTGATCTTCTAATAAAATCAATTACTTAGACTAGAAGCAACATCAAGCTGCTCGCTAGCGGGAGGCGAATAGTACAGTATTAAAATACGCGGTCAACCCCCCACCTGAAAATTCTTTTCCTTATAAAGGAGCCCAGGGTACCTCTATGAAAACGTCCAAGGTCTGATGCTAACGTTCAGGCGTTTCCCTATCCAGGTCCTGGACAACCATCCAAGGGCGGCCAATAGAACAGCACTGCCCGCGGCAGGCGCAATTGTGGCCAGAGCGAATTCATCCGCGTACTGCCCAGTGGGCATATGAGCTATTAGGATCACCTGGGCACGGAACAAGAACGTCCCCCTTGGCCGTGTCGGTAAGATAACGCTCGAGCAGGCCCGCCAGGAAACCGCCCGCTATTTGGCCGATACCCACGAGCACGGCGAACCACTGGCAGCCCCCCAAGGCCGTAAAGGTGCGACCTCCCCTACCCTGCGCGCCTTTATACCTAACACCTATCTATCGTGGTTCGAGCAGCCATCGAGACCGGCATGACGGGTATCCCAACGTTTATGACTCAGGCAGCCCACTTCCCATTGGGGTTTCAGCTCATTCGAGACACGCCATTGTTGAGCGCTCACGACCCATTCGCCAAAAACAAATCGACATAATATTGACACCGAAATACCCATCCGTCGGAATATTGGCACGCCGCACTGTTAACTGCGCTTAACACCTTTACAAAGCCTGACCCCACAACTAAACAACATCAAACTGATATCAGGAAAGGCCGTATCCCTGAGTCGGTGCTACCCCAAAACACGGCCTCACCCAGCCTTTCTCCAGGAGACCCTTCCACATGGGTACTCTCAGTCTATTGCGTGCCATGCGCAGCGCAGCCCCAGGCTGGCGTCCACGTTCGCCCGACTTGTCCTGCGATCCGCGGCTCAAGCGCGGCGAACATTTCCACCCCCGCAATACCCGCGCGGCTCTACCGGCAGCGCTTGTCCCGTCAGCTGGCCGACGATGTCCGACGGCCGCCTCGCACCGCCCCAGAACAACCTGAGCGGCGCAAGAACGGGACATCGTCCTGTTAGCAGTCCCTAACGATTCTAAAAATAAAAAATGGCATTTCCGGGAGAAAGACATGGCTACCACCACAACGACCAGCGGCGGCACCGTTACTTCGCTTTCCAACACTGCGCAAGCGCAGGACGACATTTTCACTACCGGTGTTATTGGCGCGAGCACCGCGGCCATCACTGAAGACCTGCTGGGAGTCGTATACCTGGACGTCATGTCCAATGACCTCGGCGGCAACGCAAAGACACTTTGGTCACTCGATGACGCGACCAGTCTTTCTACTGCCACCAAGATTTATGCGCCGGCCGACCTCCTGATCCAGGACACGGGCAGAATTGAGGCGACGAGCACTGACACCAGTTTCAACGGGGCGAAGATCTGGATTTCGTCGGATGGCAAGGTCGGCTACGACGCCGCTACGTTGTCGACTGCTTTCAAGGCACAACTCCAGTCACTTGCTGCCGGAGGCTCCCTGACAGACAGCTTTACCTATGCGATTCGTCTGGGTAACGGCACGCTCAGCTGGGCCACTGCGCAGGTGCAATTCGCTGGCGTGAATGACGCTGTGACAATAGGCATCGGCGCACAGTCCGGCACGGTAACCGAGGAACCAACTACAACGTCGAGCCTGACCGACTCGCTGAATGCGACAGGCACTATTGCTTTTAACGATGTCGACCTGAGCGACACACATACCGCCTCTTTCGTGGCGGCGGGAGGCAACACCACAGCGCTGGGCAACTTCGTCCTTGCGCCAGTGAGTGAAGCGGCCAACGCGGCAAACGGCACCGTTAACTGGACTTACACCCTGAATAATGCGGCAGCCCAGCATCTGGCCCAGGGTCAGACTGCTACCGAAACCTATGTGGTCACCCTCAATGATGGGCATGGCTCGACGACAACGCAGAATGTAACTATCACCATCACCGGCACCAACGACCAAGTGCAGATCACCAGCGGCGTGCAGGCCGGCGATGCCAAGGAAGACAGCGGCGACTACGCAGCCAACGGCAGCATTACCTTCACCGACGTCGACCGGATCGACACTCACAGCGTCAGCGTCACGCCGGGCGCTTCCGGCTACTTGGGCAGCTTCACCCTCCATCCACTGAGCGACAGTACCGGAACGGGCAGTGGTTCGCTGGATTGGAACTTCGCGGTGAGCAACACCGCCCTGCAGTTCCTCGGCGAAGGCCAGAGCGTCACTCAAACCTATAACGTGGTGATCGGCGACGGCGCGGTACAGACCGTGACCATTACCATTACCGGCACCAACGATCAGGTACAGATCACCAGCGGCGTGCAAGCCGGCGATGCCAAGGAAGACAGCGGCGACTACGCAGCCAACGGCAGCATCACCTTCAGTGACGTCGACCTGATCGACACCCATAGCGTCAGCGTCACACCGGGCGCTTCCGGCTATTTGGGCAGTTTCACCACCGATCCATTGAGCGACAGCACCGGCACGGGCAGTGGTTCGCTGGGATGGCACTTCGCGGTGAACAACGCCGCGGTGCAGTTCCTCGGCGAAGGCCAGACTCGCACCCAGACCTATAACGTGGCGATAGGCGACGGTACGGTGCAGACCGTGACCATTACGATTACCGGCACCAACGACCAGCCGACGCTGACGATTGTCGACAGCACTGGAGCGATGAACGAAGGCAACGGCACGGCCACCCTGAGTGACAGCGGAGCCCTGAGCTTTGCCGATCTGGACAGCACCGACACAGTGACCGTGTCGCAGACCGCTAACAACGACATCGTCTGGAGCGCTGGCGTGCTCAATGCGGGCGTGGCCTCGGCGCTGGTAGCCGGTTTCTCGGTCGACCAGAACAGCTGGGACTACAGCAGCCATCAGAACCTCGACTTCCTCGGTGCAGGTGAAACCATCACTTTCTCCTACGCGGTGGTCGCGACCGACGATAGCGGCGCGGCTAACGCTGCCTCGGCGACGCAGACTGTCACCATCACTATCATCGGCACTAACGACGCGCCCGTACTCAGCTTCGCAACGGGCAATGATGCCGGTGCAGTGCAGGAAGACACCACGCTCAGCGTGAGTGGCCAGCTCAGCTCGGCCGACATCGATCACGCTGCCACGTCCACTTGGACCATCAATGGCTCGGCTTCGGGCACTTACGGTTCGATCGCGGTGGACAGCACCGGAAAATGGACTTACACCCTGGCCAATGGCACCGATGGCGTCGCCAGTGCGGTGCAGTCGCTGAAGGCGGGCGAGAGTCACGATGAAGTGTTCAGCGTGCAGGTCAGCGATGGCCAGGGTGGCGTGGACACTCAACTGGTGACCGTTACCGTCAGCGGCACCAACGACGCAGCCGTGCTGTCCTCGGCCAGCGTCACACTGACCGAAACCGATGCCCCGCTGACCACGGCTGGCAACCTCACCATCAGCGATGTCGACAGCGCCGCGACCTTCGTTGCCCAGAGCAACACCGCCGGCAGTTATGGCCAGTTCTCCCTCGGCACTGATGGCACCTGGAGCTATGTCGCCGACTCTGCCCACAACGAGTTCGCTGCCGGCAGCACCTACACCGACACCTTTACGGTGAGCAGTGCCGACGGCACCCTCACCTCGGTCACCGTCCATATCAACGGGACCAACGATGCCGCCGTGCTGTCCTCGGCCAGCGTCACGCTGACCGAAACCGATGCCGCCGCCGACATCTCCACCACTGGTACGCTCAGCATCAGCGATGTCGACAGCGCCGCGACCTTCGTCGCCCAGTCCAACACCGCCGGCAGTTACGGCCAGTTCTCCCTCGGCACTGATGGCACCTGGAGCTATGTCGCCGACTCTGCCCACAACGAGTTCGCTGCCGGCAGCACCTACACCGCCACCTTCACCGTGAGCAGTGCCGACGGCACCCTCACCTCGGTCACCGTGCATATTCTCGGCAGCAACGACGCCGCCGTGCTGTCCGCCGACGTCGCCAACCTGACCGAAACCGATGCCCCGCTGACCACCAACGGCACCCTGGCCATCAGCGACGTCGACAGCGCCGCGACCTTCGTTGCCCAGAGCAACACCGCCGGCAGTTATGGCCAGTTCTCCCTCGGCACCGACGGTGCCTGGACCTATGTCGCCGATACAGCCCACAACGAGTTCGTCGCCGGCAGCAGCTACACCGACACCTTCGCGGTGAGCAGTGCCGACGGCACCCTCACCTCGGTCACCGTCCACATCCTCGGCAGCAACGATGCCGCCGTGCTGTCCTCGGCCAGCGTCACGCTGACCGAAACCAACGCCCCACTGACCACCAACGGCACCCTGACCATCAGCGACGTCGACAGCGCCGCGACCTTCGTCGCCCAGTCCAACACCGCCGGCAGCTACGGCCAGTTCTCCCTCGGCACCGATGGTGCCTGGAGCTACGTCGCCGACTCAGCCCACAACGAGTTCGTCGCCGGCACCACCTACACCGACACCTTCGCGGTGAGCAGCGCCGACGGCACCCTCACCTCGGTCACCGTGCAGATCAACGGGACTAACGACGCTGCGGTGTTGTCCTCGGCCAGCGTCACGCTGACCGAAACCGATGCTCCACTGACCACCAACGGCACCCTGAGCATCAGCGACGTCGACAGCGCCGCAACCTTCATCGCCCAGTCCAACACCGCCGGCAGCTATGGCCAGTTCTCCCTCGGCACCGACGGGGCCTGGACCTATGTTGCCAACTCGGCCCACAACGAGTTCGCCGCCGGCACCACCTACACCGACACCTTCGCGGTGAGCAGTGCCGACGGCACCGCGACCGCAGTGACGGTGACCATCACCGGCAGCAATGACGCGGCGGTGCTGTCCTCGGCCAGCGTCACGCTGACTGAAACCGATGCCCCGCTGACCACCAACGGCACCCTGACCATCAGCGACGTCGACAGCGCCGCAACCTTCATCGCCCAGTCCAACACCGCCGGCAGCTACGGCCAGTTCTCCCTCGGCACCGACGGTGCCTGGAGCTATGCCGCCGATTCCGCCCACAACGAGTTCGTCGCCGGCACCACCTACACCGACACCTTCACGGTGAGCAGTGCCGACGGCACCCTCACCTCGGTCACCGTGCATATTCTCGGCAGCAACGACGCTGCCGTGCTGTCCTCGGCCAGCGTCACGCTGACTGAAACCGACGCCCCGCTGACCACCAACGGCACCCTGACCATCAGCGACGTCGACAGCGCCGCAACCTTCATCGCCCAGTCCAACACCGCCGGCAGCTATGGCCAGTTCTCCCTCGGCACTGACGGTGCCTGGAGCTACGTCGCCGACTCCGCTCACAACGAGTTCGTCGCCGGCACCACCTACACCGACACCTTCACGGTGAGCAGTGCCGACGGCACCGCGACCGCAGTGACGGTGACCATCACCGGCAGCAATGACGCGGCGGTGCTGTCCTCAGCCAGCGTCACGCTGACCGAAACCGATGCTCCACTGACCACGGCTGGCACCTTGACCATCAGCGACGTCGACAGCGCCGCGACTTTCGTCGCGCAGAGCAACACCGCCGGCAGCTATGGCCAGTTCTCTCTCGGCACCGACGGGGCCTGGAGCTACGTCGCCGATAGCGCCCACAACGAGTTCGCCGCCGGCAGCAGCTACACCGATACCTTCGCGGTGAGCAGTGCCGACGGCACCCTCACGTCGGTCACCGTCCATATCAACGGGACCAACGATGCAGCGGTGTTGTCCGCCGACATCGCCAACCTGACCGAAACCAACGCCCCACTGTCCACCAACGGCAACCTCACCATCAGCGACGTCGACAGCACCGCGACCTTCGTCTCGCAGTCCAACACCGCCGGCAGCTACGGCCAGTTCTCCCTCGGCACCGATGGTGCCTGGAGCTACGTCGCCGACTCCGCCCACAACGAGTTCGCCGCCGGCACCACCTACACCGACACCTTTACGGTGAGCAGCGCCGACGGCACCCTCACCTCGGTCACCGTCCATATTCTCGGCAGCAACGATGCCGCGGTACTGTCCTCGGCCAGCGTCACGCTGACCGAAACCGATGCCCCGTTGACCACCACCGGCCCCCTCAGCATCAGCGACGTCGACAGCGCCGCAACCTTCGTCGCCCAGAGCAACACCGCCGGCAGCTATGGCCAGTTCTCCCTCGGCACTGATGGTGCCTGGAGCTACGTCGCCGATTCCGCCTACAACGAGTTCGTAGCCGGCACCACCTACACCGACACCTTCGCGGTGAGCAGTACCGACGGCACCCTCACCTCGGTCACCGTCCACATCACCGGGACTAACGATGCGCCGGTAATGACGGCTGGTGGGTCGCTGTCATACACAGAAAACCAGGTAGCGACGACGATCAACTCGGCGCTGACGATCACCGATATCGACAGTAGCAACCTGACGGGCGCCACAGTATCGATCACCAGTAACTTCGCCACGGGTCAAGACATACTCGCGTTCACCAACCAGAATGGCATTACCGGCAGCTACAACGCTGGCACTGGCGTGCTGACACTGACCGGAGCCGCGACGGTGGTGCAGTATCAGGCCGCACTGCGCTCGGTGACCTACTCCAACAGTAGCGACAACCCTTCAACGACGGCGCGCACCATTAGCTTCCAGGTGGATGATGGGGCGGCGGCCAACCATGCCAGCAATGTCGCGACAACGACCGTCACGGTGTCGGCAGTCAACGACGCACCGACGACTTCTGGCTTGGCCATAACCGAGACGTCGATCAGCTTCGTCGCGGCCGACCCGGACAATGCGACGCTGTCGCTGCAGAGTCCGTTTGCCGCAGCGTTCGGCACCCCCTCGATCACCAGCGGCGCCAGTACGAATCTGTCCCCCGTGGAGCAAGGCTCCGTGGTATCGGGTACCTTGCAGGTGAAAGATGGCAGTGTCGCGGCGGGCGTAGTGGAGCTCTATCTCGGCACGAGCGCGGGCAACAATTTTTCGGCGGGCAGCTCCGACACAGCGATCTACGGCTTCGGTGGCACGGACAATCTGTCCGGCGGTGCCGGTGCTGACTGGATTTTTGGCGGCGCGGGCAACGACGTGATCGTCGGCGCGGCGAATGACCGCCTGCTCGACGGCGGCACCGGAACCGATACCCTCAATGTCGGCAGTGTCTTCGTCAATACGAGCGACAGCCAGATCGCGAATATTGAAAACATACAACTCACCGCAGCGTCAGGAGTACTGACCCTGAACGCTCAAACCGAAAGCTTCACCATCTTTGGTACTTCGGGTGCCGATCAAATCGTCGCAGGCAGCGGGAATGACACGATCTTTGGCACTGACAACGACACACTGCTGGATGGCGGTACTGGCACCGACACCCTGGGTACGGGTCCCAACTTCACGAGCACAAGCGACGGGCAAATTACCGGTATCGAGAATGTATTGATCGGAACGGCTGCGACCCTGAACCTCTCCAACCAGACCGAAGGCTTCACCATTACCGGTTCTTCGGGTGTCGACACCATCACCGGCGGCACCGGCGCAGACAGCATCAGTGCGGCGGGTGGCAACGACATCATCAACGGTGCGCAGAACGACACGCTGCTCGACGGCGGAACCAATACCGATACGCTCAACGTCAGCGCGAACTTCACCAGCACCAGCAATGCCCAGATCGCCAATATCGAAAACGTGACGCTGACGACTTCCGGGCTGACGCTCAACCTTGGCAACCAGACCGAGGCCTTCAATATCAATGGTTCATCCGGCGTCGATAACATCAGCGGCGGCAGCGGGGCCGACACCATCAACGGCCAGGCGGGCAACGATACGCTGACCGGTAATGGTGGGGCTGACCAATTCCGGTTGCGCACCAACGGTGGCACGGACACGATCACCGACTACACGGACAACACCGACAAAATTGGCTTCCTGGGTGGTGCCGTGACGGGTGGTGTCGGCTTCACAACCGTCGGGAGTTCCTCCGGTACAGCGCTGCTCTCCGCCGACTTTCAAACCCGCAACAGCATCAGCAACATCAACAACAATGACGACAACAAGGTTGATGTGATCGACTCGAATTCGCAGACGACGGCACAGATCACAACCGGCACTGGCGGCGGTGCCACCAACACCTACGTGATCGTATTCAACTCGACGACCGGCAAGGGCGAAATCTGGTTTGACACAGACTGGAGCAATACGGCGAGTCGGGTACAAGTGGCAACGCTGAACAACGTTACGACGTTGGCCGGGGTCGCTAACATCACAGCCTCAGACATCGTTGTCCATGACAATACCTTCGGTCCAGCCGGTATTGCCGGCAGTCCGATTAACCTGGGCCTGGCCGATGCGGTGACTCACGCAGGTGTCACCACGGTGAGCATTTCCGGTCTTCCCGCAGGCTGGACCCTGAACCAGGGCTCCGACAATGGTAATGGCACCTGGACGGTGGATCAGAGCAGCCTGGACACATTGACGGTCACGACAGCCGCGGATTTCGTGGGCGCCAGGGTTTTGCCGGTCACCATGACCTGGACCAATGCCGATGGCACGGTGGAAAGCGAAGTCATTCGTGACAACGTCGAGGCCTACGCTCCTGGCTCGCCAATCTTCGCCTTGTCAGCGGACGACAACCTCACCGGTTCCAGCAGCGCCGACCTGTTCGTGTTCGCCCAGCCGATTGGCAATAACGTCATCCATAGCTTCGATGCGGCGGCGGACAAGATCGACTTGATCGGCTTCACCGGTGTCACTGGTTATGCTGACTTGAGCATCGCTAACGACGCAAACGGCGATGCGCTAATCAACATCGGCTCCGACCAGACGGTCACCCTCAAAGGTGTCGATGCGGCGGACTTGAGCGAAGCGAACTTCCAGTTCGATGTGGACCCGCTCACCAACAACACCGGTACCCTCAGCATTGCCGACGGCGCGATCATGCCGTTCGGTGGCAGCATCCATAACAGCGGCACGATCGAGCTCGGCTCCGTCGGCAGTGCGACCCACCTTGAGATTCTGTTTCGTGGCGCAACCTTGACCGGTGGCGGTCAGGTGCAGCTATCCGACAGTGCGCAGAACGTGATTTTCGGTGGCAGCACCGACACCGTGCTGACCAACGTCGACAACCGCATTTCCGGCGCCGGCCAATTGGGCGCCGGGCAGATGGTATTGGTCAATGCGGGGCTGATCCTGGCCAGCGGAGTGAACAGCCTGGTGCTCGACACCGGCACCCACACCATAACCAACAGCGGAGTGCTGGAATCTACGGGTACAGGCGGGATGACGGTGGCCAGTGCGGTCGACAACTCCGGCCACCTGTGGGCCAATGGTAGCGACCTGCACCTGCTGGCCGACGTGACCGGCAATGGCAGCGCCACCATCGACGGCGACGCAACCCTGAGCTTCGATGGCACCGCCCATACCTCAGTCGCCTTCCACGGCGAAGGTGCGGGCACGCTAGTGATCGCACAGGCCGAAGCGGCGGGCTCGCTGGTCGGCATCCTCGGTCTGGAAAGCGATGACATGCTGACCTTCGGCGATCTCGCCTTCGGCGCCAACACCCAACTCAGCTACAACGCCAACGCCTCTGGCGCCGGTGGCCTGCTGACGGTGGATGACGGTGTGCACCGGGCTGAAGTGAATCTGCTGGGGCACTACTCGGTGAATGACTTCCAGGCCACCGACGGCGGCGAGGCCGGCACCCAGGTCAGTTACCACGGCGAATCCAGCGGCACACTGGTGGGGACTATGGCGGCGGACGTAATCAGTGGCGGCGACGGCAACGACATCATTGTGGGTCGTGGCGGGGAGGACACGCTCAGCGGTGGCGCGGGAGCCGATGTGTTCGCCTACTTCAACGTGAATGAAGGCGGCGACCATATTCTCGACTACAACTTCGCCGAAGGTGACACAGTCGACCTCTCCGCGCTGCTCAACGCCAACTTCGTTAACGGCACCAGCCAGGTGTCCGACTTTGTCCAACTGGCGCAGTCCGGCAGCGACATCACCGTGAAGGTGGATGTCGATGGCGCAGCCAATGGTACAAACTTCGCCGATGTGGCGGTTCTTGCCCACACGGGCACGAGCGGTACCGATCTGGTGCGTACCTGGTTTGGGGAGGCTGACCATACGCTGACGGCTTGATGTTGGGCTGGAGTTGAGCAGTTATTGATAGTGGTGTCCCAGGGCAGGTCGAACCATTATCTGGCTACTCAACTCCTTAGGTCACGCTGCACGAAACCGCCGCCCCTGCTGGTCGAGCCCGATCGCAGAGTCTACTTTTGCAGAGCTGTTTGTGGATTCAACCGGTGGATGCAACACGTTAGATGAACCTTTAGGCTGCGTCTCATAGTTTAATGTGTACCTCCCTGGAAAAGGATTTCATCGTGTACATCAAAGGACGCTACATCGTGTCTGTCTGCGCGCTGCTGTTTTTCCAGCATGCACTAGCGACCGGAATGGACTGCACAAAAGCGGCAAACGCTGTCGAAAATACAATTTGCGCAAACAAGGGGCTGTATGAGCTGGATACGCAAATGGGTTCGGCCTATCGAACGCTGATGAACGCCACTTCGCAGGCGCAGGTTGAACTGAAGAGATCCCAGCGCCAGTGGTTGAAAGTGCGCAATGAATGCGTCGAAGACGTCGCCTGCCTGGACCAACATTATCGCGAACGCTTGCAGGCATTGTATGCGCAATGGGTCGACGCCGTTGCCTACCAACCCGACGACGTCGATAAACAAGTGATGGAGGATTTGCAACAACGCATCCAGGACCTGAGCAAGGACAACCCGGAGTTTGCGTTGGAGCGGGCACTCGACTCTATGGCGCTCGACAGCGGCGCAACGTCATTCTCTGGCGCCTCGGGTGAAGATGAGCAATCCCTCTTTCCCAAGACCATTCCCCAAAATGTCACGGGGGACGAGTGGAAGGCACTGAAAGCGTCCGACATCGACGGCGCCGCTGAATCCGGGCAGACCACATACACGCTGATGGATATGGATGGCGACGGACAGCGTGACCTCATCGTTGAAACCTATTCTGGCGGCACCGGGATGTTCAGTTACACAGAAACCTACCGTCGCAATGAAGATCGGTTCATCAGCACAACATCGGGGCCAGCTCATGAATCCGGCCCACTTTTCCATACCAATGACCGCGGCGCCAACCAATCCGTGAACTGGATCAAGGTTCGCGGAAAAATGTACTTCGCCTACCGAAACGGTAGCTACGGCGTTGACCAGATCTTTCTTCTCAATCCCCTGAAGATCAACAACGAAGTGCCTACACTGACCGTTCGCTACGACTATCAACTGACAGTGCCCCACACTCAATATCTGGAGGACGGCACCACCCCTTTCGAACTGGATCCCGCCCTGCAAATGGTACTCGCGAAAGCCTTGATCAAAGTGAATGCAAATGATGCCCTGGAGACTGGCCAGCAGAAAACCCCGATCTGCCCCATCCCCTCTTCAGTACAAGACAGTGATGACTATTACAGCTTCGGGGCGAGTTACTACGCGGTCGAACCCGTCGCCGATATGCCGGTGGTCATCGGCAATGAGTGCTTCATCGCAAGACTGATCAATTGGTACGGGAGCTACAGCGACAAGGACGGACTGTTTGCCCAACTGACGTTGCGCAAACCGGGATCTGAAGACCAGGCACGCAGTTATTCGGTCTATGGACGTCGACATATCACACGAGTGAGCGCATCGATTGGCAAGGCCGAAGGTGGGGCTGAAAACTTTTAGTCAGTTACCCACCGCTGTAGACAGCCACAAAAAAGCCCCACCAGATCACTCTGCGTGGGGCTTTCAAATTTATGGTGTCCCAGGGCAGGTTCGAACTGCCAACCTTCCCCTTAGGAGGGTCAATTTATAAGCTACCAGGCTTGAGGTATCCCCGTAATTACGGGGCTTTTCGTCCGGTTGCGTCCGTAAAAATGGCCCCGTATAGTTATTTTTGCTGCCACGGTGCTGTCACGGAGCTGTATTGCTTGAAAACGAAGATCACCCAGAAACTCATCAACAGCTTGGCCACTGAGCCGAAGGCTTACCGCGTGCATGACACTGTACAGCCCGGCCTGTTCATCCGTGTGCTGCCGAGCGGGCATAAATCGTACATGGTCACCTGGGGCCGCAACAAGAATGCCACCCTCGGCCGCGTTGGGGTTGTGACGCTCGATCAAGCGCGCACCGAGGCCGCCCAGTACCTGGCCGATGCGCATGCCCACGGGGAGCCGCTGGCCGTCGCCCAAGGGCGGAAAGGCGCCGCCCTGCCCTCCTTGCGCCAGTTCATCGACGACACCTATATGCCCTGGTTCAAGACGCACCACAAAGGGCACGAGAAAACCCTGCACACGCTCGACAACAACTTCGAGGCGATCATGTCTCAGCGTCTCGACGCGATCACCGGCCGCGACCTAGACCAGATCCGCACCGGATGGATGCAGTCAGGCAACAAGCCATCAACGGTCAACCGCAAAATGGGCTCGATCAGCGGCCTATTCAGTAGAGCTGTTGAGTGGGAGTACATCAGCGCCCACCCGATGGACAAACTCAAAGCCCTCAAGGTCGACTCCATGGGGCTGGTCCGCTATCTGGATGCCGATGAGACCAAGCGCCTGCGCGAAGCGCTGGACGCGCGCCAAGACGAAGCGCGGGCCGAGCGCGAGACTGCGAACAAGTGGCGGGCAGACCGCGGCAAAGAATTGATGCCGAGCTTGCTGGAATTGCCCTTCACCGATCACCTGAAGCCCATGGTGCTAGTGTCGCTGAATACCGGAATGAGGCGCGGCGAGCTGTTCGACCTGAAATGGTCAGCGGTGAACTTCCAAACGAAGACGATAACCGCCGCCGGCGCCACCACCAAAACGAGCGACACGCGGCATATCCCGATGAATAAGGAAACCTTCGGCGTACTGGGGGATTGGAAAAAGCAGGTCGGGAAGTCTCGATATGTTTTCCCGAGTCAGGCCGGCGGCCGCCTGGAGGATGTTAAAAGTGCCTGGCTCAATCTGCTGGAGCGCGCCAAGATCGAGAGCTTCCGCTGGCACGATATGCGACACGACTTCGCGTCACGGCTGGCGATGGCCGGCGTACCGCTCAACACTGTACGGGATCTGCTGGGGCACGCCGATATCAAGATGACGCTGCGTTATGCGCATCTTGCGCCAGGCACGAAGGCGGCCGCAGTTGAGCTTATTTAGAACGGGATGATGTTCTTTTCATCTATCGGCGTGATGGTGCTGCTCGCCCTGTAGAGCTCCACATGCGCCATGAGGTCACTCCAACCTGCACGCACAGCAGCTATGTCCAGTCTGTCAGGGTTGTTATCGAAAGAAAGGTCTGGGTATTTGACCCAGAAGTAGGAACTAACCTTGATAGTCTCCCAGACTCGCAACTCGTCATAGGTGAGCGCCTGAGGAAGGTGAATGGCGAGCATGACTAAGCGAGTCGACTCGTCTGTTGACCAAACCATATCAAGCACCGTGGACAGTGAAGTTCCATTATGGTCTGTCGACTGCTGGTCGATGGCCTGCGAAATCGACCACTCAATCACAGCCGTCAGCGAACGCTTTTGCAGTCGTCCCATTATGTCCAAGGCAAACTTGATTTTAGGATCAATCCTGATTCCCACGCTCACCGTCGTGCTCGATTCACCAGTCCGCTTACTTGTCTTAGTGGCCATACCATTCCATCTGCTCTGTAAAGGTCAGCTTAGCTGACCTGATGACCACAGCTTGCGCGACACGCAAACCACTGTCAATCCGTGCAAGCACGAGACTGTTTAGCATTTGCTTGCACTGATAGATTTATGCGCTGTAAGCTAGCAGCGACTGGCGCCTATTCAGGGACCGGATTTTTGGGGAATCACCATGGAACACGCTCAACAAATGTCACCGCTTTCGGTAAGCGTTGAGGAGTCTGCCCGGATTCTGGGTATCTCCAGGTCGGCAACTTACGAGCTGATCGCTCGAGGTGAAATCAAGACTTTCAAAATCGGCCGTCGGCGCCTGGCTCTCGCATCCGAGCTCAAGGCCTTTATCGAACGCGCAGCAAAGGACGGTGCGCGGTGAAGTGCAAAAACAATAAGGGTGAAGTATCGCGCAGGGCTGCGCAGAAGATTGCCAAGGCGGTGTTCGAGCACCGCCTTAGCGAAAACACACTGGATAGCACCAACGTGAAGGGCAAACTATGACACGCCATTCTTCAACCGAGCAAGACCGCAAGATGATCGAGGCGCTGCGAAACGGCCCGGTGTCGACCATTGAAGCGGCCAAAGATCTGGATATCGTTCAGCCTCCAAACACGATCCGCCGCCTCAGGAAAAAGGGGTTCGAGATCCGCACCTACTGGACGCATCAGTCCACAGAGCCAGGCCGCCCGCCTCACCGCGTCGCGAAATACATCCTCATGCGCGAAGCGTCCTAAACCAGATATGCAGTGCTCCCCCCGGTTTTAGGGGGGAGCGCTCGCACCTGCCTGTGAGCCGCTGAATGGCCAGAAAGAAATCCTACAAGGTCGACTTTGGCGGCGGTCGAGTGCTGGCCCTGCCCTATCGACTGCTGATCAGTGACGCCTTCGACAATCTGTCGACTAAGGCGGTAACCGTGCTGATCAAGCTGGCCAGGAACTACAACGGCCGCAACAACGGCGATCTGTCTTGCACGGCATCAATGATGGCCGAGGGCCGGCCTATGGACGCCAAGACGCTTGCGTCTGCCCTTGCTGAGCTGATCGAAGTGGGCTTGATCATCCGTACCCGGGAAAGTCGTAAAGGTGGCCGGGAGCAGGGTATGGCTCGGTGTGCGCTGTACGCCATCACCTGGGCAAAGATCGATGATTGTCCGGGTAAAGAGCTCGAGGTCAGCCCTGGTCCGCCAAGATTTAAGTTCGTTTGAATTCGAGTTTTTCGGTGGGAATTTTTCCGCGTGGTACTGGGAATTTTTCCTAGTGCTGGGTGTGCCACTTGTCCCGTTGCGTCCGGTTGTTTCGGTGGTTGGTTTGAGTACTGGGAATTTTTCCCAGTGGATTCCAATAAAACCGGGGCCTCCAGAGCAGGGGCTAATGGGAAAAAATCCCACCCTTATTAATTACACCACCACGGGTATTTAAAATGGTTGCCCAGACATACAAACAAGCCCGTTGCACTCACCGGTATGCAGGCAGTTGCAGTCGTGCAAACGGGTACATCTTCATAGTGGTCACCTTCCTTCCCTGGACGATGATCGGAATGTGTCGCCCATGCGCCGAAGAGGTCAGAAAGGATTTGATCTACCAGGTTGAGAAAGGCCACACCGGTTAAGCAGCCACAAAGAGAGCCGTCCCCGCATCCGGCGCCACATGGATTTCAAATTCGCCTGCCTTCCGTTCGGAGCTGCCTCACTTCCAACAAACAAAAAGGCACCACCCTGTTACGGGGTAGTGCCTTGGTTACTACGATGTTTTCGTAGTTTGTCAGTCGATGTCTGCAGGAGCGAACTGCTCAGCACCAGCACGCAGCGAACGCAGACCAATCACCGCCGCCCGGGCTACGCGATCGATGAATCCCGTCTCCAGGCTTGTGCACCGCCCGCCCATTCCCACGATCGCGAACTGAATCGCATGGAACGCTTCCGTTTCATCGTGGGTAGCCAGCTCGGCAATCTCTGCATCGAAGCAGGCGATACCCTTCTCCCAGTCCCCAGGCACCCCGTAGTTATACCGCGGCCAATTGATGAGCCGACTGGCATCATCGCGCGGGGTGAAGCTCAAGTCGTCTCGTGATCGGATAGCTGCGCTCATTTGGCCACCTCCGCGGCGCCCAGCTCTATCTGCATCTTTCCGACTTCGCAGTCGACGTAGTTTGCCCAGTCGTAGCCCAGGAAACTGCCGAGGTTGGCCAACTCTTCGATATCGTGCGACTTGCCGTGCTTCAGGTCTTTGATGATGGCGTTGAACAGCACTCGCATATTGTTGATGCGTTCGTGAGTGGCGCGCAGTAGCTCAAGAGCCTCGTCGGCGATGCTGGCAGGAGTCTGGCTCATTGTGCACCTCCAAGGCTTAGCAGGTTTTCGGTGAGCTGATCGAAGGCCTGCTCAGCGTCGGCCAGGTGTGTTTCGGAGAGATACGCCCCAAGGTTGGACAGCCCGGCCGAGTTGCGCCCTGCAGAGTGCTTGTGGTCGTCGCGGATCGCTGTCATGAGCGCAAGCATCCAGTCGGCGAACTCCCGGCTACAGTCGACTTGGAAAACAGCCTCGTCTGCGATCTGCTTGTAGCTCTGCGCTTTCGTCTTGATGCTCATTGCACACCCCCTACGCTGATTCCGCCAAAGGGAGCGGCGCAAGGCACCACCTTCACGCTGATGGCGCCCAGCATTTTCAGCGGGGCCAGATCCGCCAGCTTGATGTCGGCCGGCAGTTTCATGGTGCCAATAATTTCCCCACGCACATCGAGGATCTGGATGATATTCTGTTTAAATTGCATGACGTGTGCCTCTAAGCGTCGTCGTGTGATCGCCATCCCGGTGTTCGCGCACCGGGTTGGCACCTTCTCAAATGTGGGATTCTCCCACCGCCTACCGAGCTGAAAAGTCAGTCCGGGTCTTGCCTGTCCTTTTCGTCAATCCAGCCCATAGCCCAGCTCAGTGGATGCCTGGTGCTCATTGGCTCGCATGGCCGGCCATCTAATGCCGCCTTCCTCCCCTGCTCCTCTGCTTCCTTGTGAATCCACACAGTCCGTTGTACGAACCCTGCTTCTCGCTGCCGCTCTCTGAACTGGCGTTGACGCTCAGCTAGGCCTTTCGGTTTCTTTTCGTCTGTCATGGCTGCCTCGTTACCCGTAACGAAAATCGATAATGTCATCCTGTTACGGGTAACGCAATAGCAGAGTGCAAAATACTTGCAGCCCTACCTTTCCCAGGCCGGGCACAATGCAGTTCCCCCTGAGCAGTGTTCTCTAGACATCGAACGCATCGAACAGCTGCGTTGTGGCCAGTTGGAATCACAAGTATTGTTTCAGGCAGCTCTGGACGAGAGCTCCACAAAGGAACTGAAGCTATGGCATTTGCAATAGGAACCATCGTTAAACTGAAGTCTGGAGGGCCTGACATGACCGTCTATTCCATAGACAGGTCGCACCTTAATTGTCAGTGGTTCGCAGGGAAAAAGCTTGAGAGGGGTGCATTTCACGTCGAAACGATCGAGCTGGTTAAGAAAGCGGGGAATTAAATGGATGCGGACTCCGTTGCAGTTTGGATGCTGGATCAAATCCAGAGAGAAGACTGTATTTATCAAGACGACGTGGTCGACCATCTGATAACTGCTGGTCGTGAGGACTTGCTAGCCGAAAACGCCGAAGGTAATCAAGTCATTGGCAAGACGGTACTGGCTGCTTTCCGCAAGTTGACCCCGGATAGCGTCGTATGGGTCAAACCAGATCGTTACTGGCGTTTCCGTGTTGCAGAGGATGAGCCAGGACGTGACGCTAGAGGTTAATGTGACACTACAGGCCGCCGGCTATTGGCGGCCTGTTTCCAATGACAGCGCGTCAAGCCAAACGATTAGAAAAAGGAATTCGAAATGACGAAGCTTTTCGATAAGCGATTTGCCGAGCTTGTAGCCCAGGTTGAGAGTATCGCCTCCGCTAGAACAACATCCAGAAACGTACTGACTGGCCGTCCAGCCGACTACGTCGACCAGAATGACTTACTCAATTGGCAGATCAAAGCAAAGACTCTATTGCTCGGGGTGTGCGGGGAAAACTCTCACCATTTAGAAAGCTTGAAAAACGCTGTTAACGTACCGGGCGGACTCACAAACTACGACATTCTTACACGGCAACGAGCGATATTTCTGGCGGCAAAAGATGATTTTGAAGGCGGCTACCTCAACACCATCCGTAATCTTGTTCAGGCAGAGTTGTTCACCAGCGAACTTGAGCAAGCGGAAGAGCTCCTCAAGTCAGGTTACGCAACAGCAGCGGCAGTCATTGCTGGAGTTGTGCTCGAAACAACTTTGCGCGATCTGTGTTCTACCCATGAGCTAGAGCACGGTAGCCTCAACAAAATGAACGATGACCTGGCTAAGGCCGGCGCATACAACGCCAGTCAGAAAAAGCGGATCACCGCTTTGGCTGCAATCCGTAACAGTGCCGCGCATGGTAAACCAGAGGAGTTCACGGCCGGGGATGTGAAAGGCATGATTGATGACGTGGAGCGTTTCCTTACGATGACTCTCCAATGATACCCATTGGCACTTTAAAAAATGCCATGTGATTTGGATTTACGGAAAATATCAATGAAAACGGAAGGCAATATCTTCATCTCTTATGCGTGGGGCGGCGCACTAGAAAAAAAGGAATGGATGAGAAACAATATAATTTCTTACCTATCTTGGCAGTACGAAGTATTCTGGGATAGAGATAGTATCCCCTACGGAAAAACTATTGACAGCACGATATCTAATGCACTCAGCAAAAGACCAATAACAATATTCTGCATTTGCGACAATGAATATCTAGCTTCATCACAAAAAGTCAACTCTGGCCTATACCGAGAGCTTTCTATGATGGATAACCTTGCAGATGATGACGAAGTAAATATAATTCCAATTATAATCGACGCCAGCTGCAAAAATAGCCTACCTAAACTACTCAGCAGCAGGACTTACTTAGACCTATCTGACCACCACCGAAGAGGACTCACGCTTGGCCCTGTCATACTTCAGGTGGCGAATGGTGCTACGCAAGCTGACATTACACTTTGTCTGGCGGAGCAAATCAGAGTTGCAAACATCCGCGACAGAGCAGAGTCATATTTTTGTGATTTACCTATGACACTAATCGGCAACGCCAGCACCCACGAAGTACTTGACCCGTTAAGAAAAGCGCTTATTCCCCCGCAGTGGATGTGGGATAGCAAAGAATGGGGGTATATGCTGGGCAACGAAAACGAAAACGAAACGTACTGCCCTTCTAAAGGGATCTGGCATTGGGATCATTGGTCACCATCTAAAGGGATGCGCGCGCTTGGAACCGCAGCTTTATCGGCATTCTTCCCCCACCGCACGGACGTTGATCATATTGAGGCAATTGAACAAGGTGGAGCAATACTAGCGAAGAGCTTCTTCGCAATGACAAAAAAAACGGAATCCTTTATCTTTGATGCGAACGACATTATCGTTTCATTATTCGCAAACGAATATGGCGTTAAAGTGCTAGATACATTGCTTCCGCCTAAAGAGTAGCTGCACTGAATGCAATCAGAACTCTGACCTGGAAGGTGGATTTGCCTAATGCCTTGGCTAAGGGTCGGATCTCAAATCTGCCCCATCTGGATTTCAAATTCGAGGAGAGGAAAGGCCCAAATCTGGGTCTCTTGCGGCGTGCTCAAATCTGAGCAAGCCCAGCGCTTAGGCTAGATCAGACGGAAGCCTGAATTCCCGACCTTCCACCTAACAGAAAGATATTTGCGGAGAGCCTGGGCTCTGACTATCATGATGGCCATGAGCCACCCAAAGCGCGAACTAAGGTAGATATATTCAATGCGACACTTATCAATAACTAATATACTCTTGGCACTGCTCCTATCTTTTTTAATTGGCACACTAGTTGGGCTCTCAGTTAATTTGGGATGGGGCCTCCCACTCGGAACGTCTTTAACACTAGTTATTGCCACATTAGGTTTCGGGGTCGCACTCTATCAGTCATATGCAACTAGAAAACACAATAGACTATTAGTAAAACCCCACTTAGTTATAAAATCACCTATTTCAAGCATTCAGCTTGAAGGCTATTACACCTTTACATTAATGGTAAAAAACTCTGGGCTCGGACCAGCTTTGATTGAGGATTTCTCGATTTCTATTGGTGAGGACGGAGAAATAGTTAGAGGTACCTTATTAAAAACCATCCAAACGCACGCTCGAACTAGGTTCAACACCAAAGGAGCAACACGTTGCTTGGCATATTTTCCGCAGAAGGGTGACGCCATAGACAAAGGGGAAGAGAAAATTTTAATTCAGATAAATTTCTCTAGAGAAGGTATATCCACCGCTCAAGCTCAGGAATTAGTGCTGGCCTACTCTTCCGAAGTAAAGGTTAATATCGACTACCACTGCCATTACGGACATAAACTCAAAGTAGAAAGACTAGCACCACAAAACCAACAACCAAAACCTGATTCACTTCCTCTTGCCTCAACCGATTAAACGCCGGGAAAATCTGTTGTTCTCGTAGCACCTTACCACCGAGCCGTAAGAGCTTAGTACACAGTCGGCGGGTAATAATGCCCCCTGTGTGCCAAGGTCGGTCTCACTGAGACGTTTTGGTCTCACTGAGCGCGCTGAAAACGCCATAGAGCTTCGAAAGCAACACACTGTGTAGGAATCCACACAGTGGAGTGGTCAACATCACCATACCTTTGCCGCAAGACCCGAGATGGTGCCCTCTCCCTTTCCCTTCGAGACAGACCAAATGAGCCGACTCGGACCACTTGGCCTGCTTGGCCGCCGCTCCTCCTGACAGCAGGCTGGAACAGGTATTGCAATGACATCAACACTCGATCGACTGACGAGGATTGCTCGGTAGTTCCGCCGCGGAACCAAATATCCGCGCCACGTTTTCAAATCTCGCAAAACGTGGCGCGGAACCTGCCATACCAAAATGGGCTGTCAGCCCTCCCCGCTCCGTCCTCAATCCGAGGTCGGACTGAGCCGAAACACCGGCCGCGTATCACTTTGCCTCCTCCCGATTTACTGCAACAAAAACGCCCTCTCCAATCCCGCCAAAACCAACTATTTCAGTCCCGTTTAATCCGGTTAAGTGTAGCACCTAGAGTGCACCTAAAAAGCACTGGATAAATGATCAGATCATGCCTAATGTGAGTTTTTGAGCCATTCAAAACCCCATCCGAGGCCACCCATGAACACAGCCAAGCCCGCTCGAGGACGCCAGCACAAACCAACTCGCTCTGAAGTTGCAGCGGCCTGGGGTCGACTCCGCGAAGCCGCGGCCGACGGAAGCGTTCAAGCATCCGCACTGCTGATCGCTCTCGCAGAAAACAAACCGGTCATTGCTATGGAATCGCCCACCGCATGACTGAGCGCGACAAGGGCGGAAAATGGAAGCCCGGCCAATCAGGTAATCCCGGGGGACGTTCTGGCCAGACGCAGGAAATCCGTGCCCGACTGGCCGAGGGCGCAGACGCCGTTACAAAGAAGGTGCTGGCAGCGGCCAAGAAAGGAGATATGCAGGCCTGCCGTTTGATCCTTGAACGCCTGGTGCCGCCAATCAAGCCGACCTCCGAACCCGTTCAATTCGAACTCGACGATACGGACCTGCCCAGCGCAGCCCGATCGATCATGCGCGCCATTGCCAGTGGCCAACTCGCACCCGACCAAGGCAAGTCACTCATCGAGGGCTTGGGTGCCGTCGCCCGGGTGATCGAGGTTGCTGAACTGCAAAAGGCTGTCGAAGAACTCCGCAAACAGATGGAGGGAATGCAGCAATGAGCCTCAAGGCACTAAAGGCTGAAATTAAGCGCATCGCCGAGAAGGTCGGCGCAGATGAAGAAATGGTGGTGCTGATCGTCCTCGCAGTCGTGAATTGCAGCAAGACACCAATGGACCTTCCGGAAACAGTTGGTCATGTCGTCGACTATCGCATCGCCGGCTTGAACGTCCCGCTCTATTTCCCTTGCTGCGAGATGAACAGCTCAGAAGCCGAGGATATGGCCAAGGCAATGATTCTTCATGTTCGCGCTGTGGAGCGCTCAGGGAATCCTGCACAAGTTGGAATTATGGATATGCGCCCCTCCCCTCCCAACGGTGCGTGGCAACTCAAGCGGCCGGCCGAAGGTATGAGCCTGGTTGATTACTTGGCTGATCAGTACCTCCAGATCGTCGAGGCTCGCAATGAGCGTCCGTAGCCAAATCGCCAAGCTCAAGCAGCAGACCGGTAACGCTCAATACAACAACGACGTTAGAAACATCAGCGATTTGATGGACGAGTTGAGCGCCGCGGCTGCCGGCGGAGGCGGTGTTCGGGGGGAAGTATCCCTACTCGAAATCTTGGGCGAAGCCCCAGACCAATACTGGCCGAATCAAGACCAACACAATCAAAAGGTAACTCAATGAAAATAGGCAAAAGATCAGCTCTTAAGGTTGGCTTGGCCAACCTCCACTACTCCGAGTACGAGCACTCACGCATCGAGGCTCAAACTTTTTCCATTCAGCGCCCCGACGGGACAAAGGGCACCTGGCAAGCCGGCGGCCTGATGAAATCGGCTCGCCACCTCCACACTCTCGCTCTGGAGACGTTCAAGGACGCGGGCGAAGACATTGCATCGATTCGCGAAAATAAAGACTTCAACGCGTCCGCGATTGAGCGAATGAGCAAGGAGAAAATCGAGGGTGTGACCGCTGCCCTGCTCCCGGCAATGCAGGCCGTCGCAAAAGATATGCTCACCCTGGCCGAGACGGTCACGCAGGGCTTCTCGCCTGTCGCCCCGCGCACCAGCACCGACATCGTGGGCTTTCTGGCCGATCAAGAGTTGAGAGCCCTCGTTCGCGGGCTCGGAGCGGATGAGCGCCGCAACCTGATGGCCGATGCGCGGCAAGGCGGCCACCCTGAAATTGTTGAGGCTGTTTTGCGGGCAAACCCAATGCTTTCTGGCCTCAATGCTGAATCAGCAGCGAGCCTTTCCCGGGCTGGTATCGCCGCTTCACGGGCTGACGACCTGGAAGCGCTGAGTCAGATGCTGGCGGTCTATGACGATGTGCTCGCCACTACGTCTCAGGTCGGTGTGTCGCTCAGCGGAATGGTTGCGAACTCAGCGGGCTATGCCGGTCGATTTGAAAAATGGCGGTCCGGGTGTGACGGTTCGGAAGCCTTGCGCGCCTGGCTGGACAAGATCCCGACCCGAGGCAAATCCAAAGCAGCCCCGGAAGAATCCGAAGCCGCCTAATCAGATCGGCGAGCGGCCGTCACAGTGCGGCCGTCACCCCAGGAGCCCAGCCTTGACCACCTACCAAGAACGCTTCATCGAGGCGTGCAAGACAAATCGCTTTGCATCGTACCCACTTAAACAGGGGCCGGATTCTGGCTACCTGGTGTGGGATGTCCAGCACGTCCGCGATGGCCAGAAGGTGACCATTGACGGTCCTTTCTTCACCGAGGACGAAGCGAGGGTATCTGCCGATCTGATGCGCGGAACGTTCCGGGGTGCCAGGGCCTACGAAGTGATCTACGACCGAATTTGGAATTACGACCCGCGGCGCGAGCAGGTGACATTTGATCAGGCGCGTATGTCGCGATCGCTTCTCGCCATCCGCCTGGGCGTGGAAGTCCCCACCAACAGCGCCACGGGCGCACTGGAGTAACGTTATGGCCATGGCCACCAGCTACGGCACTAAGACTCGAATTTTGCTCGGCGGATCGGCCGCGAAGTTGTTCGGACGTGAACACACCTACGAGTTGTCGACCGGTGATGTGCGCGAGGCAGTGAAGGCGATTGATGTAAACCATCCAGGCTTCGCGCGGTATCTCACAACCGCAAAACACATGGGGCTTGAGTTCGCGATATTCCGAAATCGGAGGAACGTCGGTGAGGTGGAGCTCGACCTCGGAGGCGCCAGGGAAATACGCATTGTGCCGGTGATCTGCGGCAGCAAGCGCGCTGGGAGCCTGCAAACAATCATCGGTGTTGCGCTAATACTTGTGGCCACGATCGCGACCGGCGGAGTGGGTGGGTTTGCCGCGGGCGGAGCTTGGGGGGCTGTGGGAG
>NZ_JAHBDP010000122.1:0-23943 GCF_019956495.1 Pseudomonas sp. BF-B-26
CAATTGATGTGCCTGACACACCGCCTTCGCGAGCAAGCCCGCTCCCACATGAGTATTCCTTCAGCGGAACGACATCAGTGTCATCCCGATCACCACCGCCAACACCAACGCCCAGCTCAACATCAAGCGGCGCCACAGTCGCGGCGCGTGGCGCATCTCCATGAAGCCGTCGGTGATCAGCCATGCCTTGCCCACCGCCACCAGCAAGATGGCCATCGTCAGCAGCGATGTCGCGCCAACGTGGGCCAACGCCACCGTGCACACACTTAACGTGGCAAGCGCCGCCCAACAGACGAGCAATACCCTGGAAACAGACATGAGAACCTCGTCAACTCAGCACGTAGACCAGCGGAAACAGCATGACCCAGATCAGATCGACCATGTGCCAATAGAGCACGCCGGATTCAAACCCGCTGCGCGTGTTGGCGTCGTACAGGCCACGGCGACAGCGCTCGGCCAGCCACCCGAGAATGACCATGCCTAGCACTACATGCAGAAAATGAAAACCGGTGAGAATCCAGTAGAGGGTGAAAAAGGTGTTGTGCTCCATGCCCAGCCCCGAGGCCAGCAAGTGCCGGTATTCCGTGAGTTTCAACACCACGTAGACACTAGCGGCGAGCAACGCCATCAGCAGGAAGACGGCGCCGTGGCGGGACCGTGAGCGCCTGACTTGCTCCTGCGCCAGCGCGGCGAACAGGCCCGCGGTGAGCAGGCTCAGGGTCATCGCCAACCCGGTGGAGGTGTTCAGCAATAGACGGCTTTCACTGAACATCTGCGGCTTGAGCGCCTGGGTCACGGCGAACACCAGGATCAGGATGGCGAACACCGACAGCTCAGCCAGAATGAAAAACCACATCGCCAGATCGCCTGGCAAGTGGCGTTGCGAAACGCCCGTGGACTCAGCCGAAGTGGACATCAACCACGTCCATCAGCGCGGCAACGGTCAGCGGATCGTCGCTCAGCGGCTCGGCCAGGCAGGCCATGCACGCCTCACGCGGACTCATGCCGGAGCGGATCATCCGCGCGGTGAAAATCAACAGTCGCGTTGAGGCGACCTCCTCCAGATCATGCTGATCGAGCCGGCGCAACGCCTGCCCCAGCCGCACCACTTGCGCCGCCAGCGCGCTGTCCACCTGCGCTTCCCGAGCAACGATGCGTTCCTCATCGGCCACCGGCGGGTAGCCGAAACGCATCGCCACAAAGCGTTGGCGGGTGCTGGGCTTCATGCCTTTGAGCAGGTTCTGGTAACCGGGGTTGTAAGACACCACGAGCATGAAGGACGGCGGCGCTTTCAATACTTCGCCGGTGCGTTCCAGGAACAGTTCACGACGATCATCGGCCAACGGGTGCAACACCACCACGGTGTCCTGACGCGCCTCGACCACTTCGTCCAGATAACAAATGCCGCCTTCACGCACCGCGCGGGTCAGCGGTCCGTCCTGCCACCAGGTGCCCTGGGCACCGATCAGGTGACGGCCGATCAGGTCGGCCGCACTCAGGTCGTCATGGCACGCCACGGTGTACAGCGGCAGTTTCAGCCGATGGGCCATGTGCTGGACGAAACGGGTCTTGCCGCACCCGGTCGGGCCTTTGATCAGCACCGGCATGCCGTGTCGCCAGGCTTGTTCGAACAGCGCCTCCTCATTATTCAGCGGTTGGTAGAAGGGTTCGGTCGGGTGTTCGCAAGACTGGGTACGGTCCATGGGCTGCCTGTTCCAAAAGCGGATTCAACGAACACGCTACGGGCCCCTGCGACAACCTGGCAAGTGAGATGGCCGGCAAACTTGATCGTCGTCAAGCGAACATTGGCCTGCTCGGGCATAGCCTTGCACGGCACTAAGAACCTGCGTTCTGCGCTGCCGTTTCAGCACATCGCAAAGGTCTTGCCTGAGGAGAAATGGAATGCTGATCAGCAATAGAAAAACGTTTGCCCTGACCCTCGCCACATTGTGTTCGTCACTGGCCCTGGCGGTGAGTCATACCGCCAGCGCTGAAGAGCCCGCCGTCGCGGCCACCCCGCCCATGGTCAAAACCGCTGGTGCTCCGGACATGAGCCAGGCCGATTTCGACTCGTCCAAGGAAATCTACTTCCAGCGCTGCGCAGGCTGCCACGGTGTGCTGCGCAAAGGGGCGACGGGCAAACCATTGACGCCAGACATCACCCAGTCGCGCGGGCAACCGTATCTGGAAGCCTTGATTACCTACGGCTCCCCGGCGGGCATGCCGAACTGGGGGACGTCCAATGCGCTGACCAAGGATCAGATCACGGTCATGGCCAAGTTCATTCAGCACACGCCGCCGACGCCACCGGAATGGGGCATGGCCGAGACGCTGAAAACCTGGAAGGTGCTGGTCAAACCCGAGGACCGTCCGAAGAAGCAGCTGAGCAAACTTAACCTGCCGAACCTTTTTTCGGTGACATTGCGCGATGACGGCAAGATCGCCCTGATCGATGGCGACAGCAAGAAGATCGTCAAACTGATCGAGACCGGTTACGCGGTGCACATTTCGCGGATCTCCGCCTCAGGTCGCTACCTGCTGGTGATTGGTCGAGACGCCCGGATCGACATGATCGACCTGTGGCCGGTCGAGCCGACCAAGGTCGCCGAAATCAAAGTGGGCATCGAGGCGCGCTCGGTCGAGACCTCCAAATTCAAAGGCTACGAAGACAAGTACACCATCGCCGGTTCTTACTGGCCGCCGCAATTCACCATCATGGATGGCGAAACCCTCGAGCCGAAACAGATCGTTTCGACCCGCGGCATGACCGTCGACAAGCAGGAATACCACCCCGAACCCCGGGTCGCGGCGATCATCGCTTCCCACGAATGGCCGGAGTTCATCGTCAACGTCAAGGAAACCGGCAAGGTCATGCTGGTCAATTACCAGGACATCAAAAACCTCACCGTCACCTACATCGACGCCGCGCCCTTCTTGCATGACGGTGGCTGGGACAGCACGCACCGCTACTTCATGACCGCCGCCAACAACTCCAACAAAGTCGCCGTGATCGACTCCAAGGAGCGCAAGTTGACCGCGCTGGTGGACGTCGGCAAAACCCCTCACCCGGGTCGCGGCGCCAACTTCAACCACCCGACCTACGGCCCGGTCTGGGCCACCAGCCACCTGGGTGATGACGGCATCTCGCTGATTGGCACCGACCCGGTCAAACACCCGCAATACGCCTGGAAACAGGTCGCCTCGCTCAAGGGCCAGGGTGGCGGCTCGCTGTTTATCAAAACCCATCCCAAGTCTCACCACCTGTACGTCGACACCACCCTCAACCCGGACGCCAAGCTCAGCCAATCGGTGGCGGTGTTCAACCTCGACAAACTCGACGCCGGCTACACCGTGCTGCCCATCGCCGAATACGCCGGCATCAAGCAAGGCGCCATGCGCGTTGTGCAGCCGGAATACAACAAGGCCGGCGATGAGGTCTGGTTCTCCGTCTGGAGCGGTCAGACAGAGGAATCGGCGCTGGTAGTGATCGACGACAAAACACTGAAGCTCAAATCAGTCATAAAGGACAAACGACTGATCACACCCACCGGGAAGTTCAATGTCTACAACACCCAACACGACATCTATTGAGCTCCATCAATGCAAGGAAACACCATGAAAAATACTCTGTTCTCACTGTTCGCCCTGACTGCTGCGCTGACTGTGCAGCCGGCCATGGCCCAAGACGCGCTAGAGCTGTTCAAGAGCAAACCCTGCACCGCCTGCCACTCCATCGACACCAAGATTGTCGGCCCGGCGCTCAAGGATGTAGCGGCCAAGAACGCTAGCGTACCCGGAGCGGTGGACACCCTCGCGAGCCACATCAAGAACGGTACACAAGGCAATTGGGGCCCGATGCCAATGCCGGCCAATCCGGTGACTGAAGAAGAAGCAAAAATTCTCGCGACCTGGGTACTGACACTCAAATAACCGCCTGGAGGGCGTCACGATGGTTTATCGACACGCTGTGATTCTGGCGGCCCTCCTCCTCATTTGCGCAACCGCGGTTGCGGCGCCGGACGCCCAGCGTCAGGCGCAACTCGAACACCTGCTGACCCAGGACTGCGGCGCCTGCCATGGGCTGCACCTCACCGGTGGACTAGGCCCGGAATTGACACGCGCGGCGCTGGCCGGCAAGTCACGGGACAGCCTGATTGCCACCGTCACCCAAGGTCGGCCCGGCACCGCGATGCCCGGTTGGGCGCCGTTGCTCAGCCCCGGTGACATCCGTTGGCTGGTCGATCTTCTCCTCCAGGGATATCCCGCCTCATGATCCGTTCAATCCTGCTGTCAGCGGCGACCGGGCTGTTGTTGTCCGCTTGCGTTCAGCCTCCCTTGCGTGGCACCGGCGACTTGGGTGTGGTCGTGGAGCGCGCCACCGGTAGCGTACAAATCATCGAAAGCGACACCCACACCGCGCTGGCCCGACTCGAGGGTTTCGGCGACCTTTCCCATGCCTCGGTGGTGTTCTCACGGGATCAGCGCTACGCCTATGTGTTCGGGCGCGACGGCGGGCTGAGCAAAATCGATTTGCTGACCCGGCGTATTGACCATCGCGTCATTCAGGGCGGCAACAGCATTGGCGGCGCCATCAGTCAGGACGGCAAGTTGATCGCCGTGTCCAACTACGTGCCCGGCGGGGTCAAGGTGTTCGATGCCGACACCCTGCAACAGGTGGCGGATATTCCGGCCACGCCCTTGGCCGATGGCAGCAAACGCTCGCGAGTGGTCGGTCTGGTCGACGCGCCGGGGCAGCGTTTTGTCTTCAGCCTGTTCGATACCGGCGAGATCTGGACCGCCGATTTCAGTCAGGGCGGCACCCCGCACATCAGCCGTTTCACCGGTATTGGCTCGCAACCCTACGACGCCCTGATCACCCCGGATGGCCGCTACTACATGGCCGGGCTGTTCGGCGAAGACGGCATGGCCCAACTCGACCTCTGGCATCCCGAGCGCGGGGTACAGCGCGTCCTCGGCGACTATGGACGCGGCCAGGCGAAACTGCCGGTCTACAAGATGCCGCACCTGGAAGGCTGGGCCGTCGCCGACAACCAGGCCTTCGTGCCCGCCGTTGGCCGGCATCAAGTGTTGGTGATGGATTCGCGCACCTGGCAGCAGACCGCAGTCATCCCGGTCGCCGGCCAACCGATATTCGTCACCTCGCGCCCGGACGGTCGGCAGCTGTGGGTCAACTTCGCCTACCCGGACAACGATCGGGTGCAGGTCATCGACACCGAAACCCATGCCGTGGTCGCGGAGCTGAAGCCAGGACCGGCGGTGCTGCACATGGAATTCACCGCGCGCGGCGACCAACTGTGGCTGTCGTTACGCGACGGCAATCAGGTTCAAGTCTGGGATCCGTACAGCCTGAAGCTGCTGAGCACCCTGCCTGCCAGTGCGCCAAGCGGCATCTTCTTCAGCAGTCGCGCGCAGAAAATGGGGTATTGAAATGAACCTTGAGCTGCTCAGCCGCCAACTCATCGACCGCTTTCAGCACGGCATGCCGCTGTGTCCGTCACCGTACAAGGAGATGGCGCGGATTATCGGTTGCCGCGAATCGCAAGTGATGGCCTGCCTGGAAGAAATGGATCAGGCCGGCACCCTCTCACGCATCGGCCCGGTGTTCGAACACAGCCGCGCCGGGGCCAGCACCCTCGCCGCCCTCGCCGTGCCCGCCGAACGCCTGCAACAGGTGGCCGAGCGCGTCAGTCAGTACCCGGAGGTCAATCACAATTACGCACGGGAGCATTTCTACAACCTGTGGTTTGTGCTGACCGCCCCTGATCGCCAACACATCGACCGCGTGCTCGAAGAACTGGAGAACGACACCGGCCTCATGCCGCTGGACCTGCCGATGTTGACCGCCTACCGCATCGACCTCGGTTTTGCCCTGGGAGAACAATCATGAAGCCCGGATTGAGCCCCCAACAAGCGCTGGCGCTGCGCCGACACCTCGAAGGCGGATTGCCGCTGGTAGCGCGCCCCTATCAGGCCCTCGCCGAACGGATAAACGCTGGCGAAAACCAGGTGCTCGAACAAATGCGCCAGTGGAGCGAGCAAGGGCTGTTTCGCCGTATCGGCCTGGTGCTGCACCACCGCGCGCTGGGCTTTACCGCCAACGCCATGCTGGTACTGGATGTTCCTGATGCGCTGATTGACGAAGTCGGCCAGCGCCTGGGGCGAGCGCCCGGCATTAACCTCTGCTATCAACGGCCACGGCGTTTACCGCAGTGGCGGTACAACCTGTTTTGCATGGTGCACGGGCGTCAACGTGATCAGGTGGAGGCGCAGATTCAGGCGTTGCTGGAAGAGCATCTGCTGAGCGACCTGCCCCATCAATTGCTGTTCAGCACCCAAGTCTTCAAGCAGTGCGGCGGCCGCTTTGCGCCTTCGCGCACAGGAGCACCGACCCATGGATGACCTCGACCGTCGCCTGATCAATCGCTTGCAACTGGGCCTGCCACTGGTGCGCCACCCTTGGCGGGTATTGGCTGCCGAATTGCAGAGCAGCAGCACGGAACTGCTCGAGCGACTGCATGCCCTGCTCGCTGACGGCGTGCTCACGCGCTTCGGTCCGATGTTCGACATCGAACGCCTGGGCGGCGCCTTTACCCTCGCCGCCCTGGCGGTGCCGGAAGAACACTTTGAAGAGGTCGCCGAGCAACTGCAGGGCCTGCCTGAAGTGGCGCACAACTATCGACGCGAACACGCCTGGAACATGTGGTTCGTGCTCGGCTGCGCGTCCGAACAAGACATTGCCGAGACGCTGCAGCGCATCGAGGCCCTGACTGGCCTGCCGCTGCTCAACCTGCCCAAAGAGGAGACCTACCATGTCGGTCTGTATTTCCCGGCCTGAAGACACCCTTATCCAGCGCCTGATCGTGTTGACCCAGGCGGGTCTGCCGTTGCTGGAAGACCCATGGGCGTGGCTCGCCGAACAGCTGGGGCTGAACATCGACGCCACCCTGGACCTGCTCAAGCGACTACAGGCCGAGGGCGCGATTCGGCGGATCGCCGCCGTGCCCAATCACTACCGCCTCGGCTATCGCCACAACGGCATGACGGTCTGGGATGTACGCGACACCGACATGCCGCGCCTCGGCGCGCTGATCGGCGCACAACCCTTCGTCAGCCACTGTTATCGCCGCCCACGCCGAACCGACTGGCGCTACAACCTGTTCGCCATGGTGCATGGACGCAGCGGTGATGAAATCAACAACTACCGCGAGCACCTGCGCTACTTGCTGGGTGACGCCTGTGGGGCCGACGAGATGTTGGTGAGCAGCCGTATCCTGAAGAAAACCGGCTTGCGCTTGCCGCCCGCTTCACGCTGAACACACCTGACTCAAGGAGAGTGGCATGTTGAGGATCAGCCAATACCTGCGTGCGCTGGCCGGCCAGGCGCCTGCGCCCAGAACCAGTCCACCGGGCAGCAATCGGGCGCCGGTGGTGATCTGGAACTTGCTCAGGCGCTGCAACCTGACCTGCAAACATTGCTACGCCACCTCGGCCGACAGCGTCTTTCGCGACGAACTGGATACGGCCGCCGCGCTGACTGTGATCGACGATTTGCACGATGCCGGCGTCAAAGTGTTGATTCTTTCCGGTGGCGAACCGCTGTTGCGCGAGGATCTGTTTGTGCTCAGCGCCTACGCCCGGACCAAGGGGTTCTTTGTGGCGTTGTCCACCAACGGCACGCTGATCGATGAGCACAACATCGCGCAGATCAGCGCGGCGAATTTCGACTACGTCGGGATCAGCATCGATGGCCTGGAAGCCACCCATGACGCCTTCCGCCAACTCAAGGGCAGCTTCGCCCGTTCCATGCAGGCGATCCGGCTCTGTCGCGAACAAGGCATTCGCGTCGGGCTGCGCACCACCCTGACCCAGGAAAACCATCCGCAGTTGCCCCAACTGCTGGCGCTGATGCGCGAGTACGACGTGCAGAAGTTTTACCTGTCGCACCTCAACTACAGCGGTCGCGGCAAACGCAGTCGCAAACTCGACGCACACCAGCAGATGAGCCGTGAGGCCATGACGCTGATCTTTGAGCGCGCCTGGGAAGACATCCAACAGGGTCGCGACAGCGATTTTGTCAGCGGCAACAACGATGCCGACGCCATTCTGCTGCTGCAATGGGCTGCCCTTCGTCTTCCCGAGCATTACCCACGCCTGGAAAACATGCTCCGCGCCTGGGGCGGCAACGCCTCCGGCAGCGGCATTGCCAACATCGACAACACCGGCGAAGTGCACCCGGACACCTACTGGTGGCAGCACTCGGTGGGCAATGTCCGGCGCACGCCGTTCCGCACGTTGTGGCTGGATCAGCCGGATGCCCTGCTGCTGCGCCTGCGCGAACATCCCCGCGCCGTCGGTGGCCGTTGCGCGCAATGCCGCTGGCTGCCCATCTGCAACGGCAACACTCGCACGCGCGCCTGGGCCGAAGGTGATTTGTGGGGCCAGGACCCCGGCTGCCACCTCAGCGATGACGAAATCGGCGTGCCGCCGGTGACGACCATCCCTTGCATCACCCACTGAATAGCCCGTCCGGCCAACCACCTGACACAGACTGGGGCCGGCCAACCTGATGAAGCACCAAGGACGTCCCATGCCTCCATCGATTGCTATACCGGCCACACTTGAGTCCCCGTTCCGACCGGGCGAAGTTGCCCTGGTCGGCGCCGGCCCCGGCGATCCACGTCTGCTGACCCTGCGCGCCTGGAGCCTGTTGATGCAGGCCGACGCCGTGGTGTACGACCGGCTGATCAGCCCCGAACTGCTGACCTTGATTCCCCTGACCTGCGCCCGCCATTACGTCGGCAAGGCCAGCGGCTGCCACAGCCTGCCCCAGGAACAGATCAACGAACTGCTCGCCGACCTCGCCGATCAAGGGCAGCGCGTGGTCCGGCTCAAGGGCGGCGACCCGTTCATTTTTGGTCGCGGCGCCGAAGAGCTGGAGCACCTGCTCAAACGCGGCATCGATTGCCAGGTGGTGCCAGGCATTACCGCTGCTTCCGGCTGCAGCGCTTATGCAGGCATACCGTTGACCCACCGCGACCTGGTCAATTCCTGCCGGTTCATCACCGGCCATTTGCAACGCGATGGCGAGTTGTCGCTGCCCTGGAGCAGCCTCGCCGACAGTAGCCAGACGTTGGTGTTTTACATGGGCTTGTCGAACCTGGGGATCATCGCCCAGCGCTTGATAGAAGCCGGGCTGCCGGCCGATACGCCGGCGGCGCTGATCAGCAACGGCACGCGTCCCGATCAGCACGTCGCCCGTGGCAAGTTGCACCAATTGCCGACCCTGGCGCTGGATTGTCCACCGGGCATTCCGACACTGACGGTGATCGGCACCGTGGTTGATCTGTTCGCCGCAGAACAACTGGAATACCCAGCGAGGCTTTACCCGGCGCAAGCACTGCAACGCCACGCCAAGGTGGCGATATGAGGCGCATGCTCCTTGCCCACCTGTTATGGATCAGTGCGGCCCAGGCCGGCGCAGCGGTCCCGGCACTTGAACACGCCGCAGAAAACTATCAGCAGCATTGCCAGAGTTGTCACGGCATTAACCGTCTCGGCGGTGCGGGGCCGGCGTTGTTGCCGGAGAGTCTCAGCCGGATCAAACCCGATGAAATCCGCAGCGTGATCCAGAACGGTCGCCCCGCGAGCCAGATGACCGGCTATGCCAACGTGTTCAGCCCCGCGCAGATCGACGCGCTGGTGGGCTACCTGCAGCAACCGCCCGCCACCCCACCCACCTGGAGCAATGACGACATTCTCGGCAGTCACTCGATGCTCGCGGACCTCAGCAAGTTGCCCACCACGCCCCAGCATGGCGCCGACCCGCTGAACCTGTTCGTGGTGGTGGAAGCCGGCGACCATCACATCGACATCCTCGACGGTGACCGCTTTGAGGTGCTGGCGCGGTTTGCTTCGCACTTCGCCGTGCATGGCGGGCCGAAGTTTTCGCCGGACGGACGCTTCGTCTACTTCGCCTCCCGTGACGGCTGGATCAGCCTGTATGACTTGCACAACCTGAAGCTGATCGCCGAGGTCCGCGCCGGTCTCAATACCCGCAACCTGGCGGTGAGCAAGGATGGACGCTGGGTGCTGGTGGGCAACTATTTACCCGGCAACGTGGTCGTGCTCGATGCCCGCGATCTGTCGTTGGTCAAAACCATTCCCACGATCGGCCAGGACGGTACCGCGTCACGGGTCAGCGCGGTCTACTCCGCCCCACCGCGGGACAGCTTCATCGTGGCGCTCAAGGACGTGAAGGAAGTCTGGGAACTGTCCTGGGCTGGCACACCCAATTTCGAACCACGACGGATCCCGGCCGGGGATGTTCTCGACGACTTCTCTTTTTCGCCGGACTACAAACAGCTGCTGGCGACGTCGCGCAAGGCCCAGGGCGGTCAGGTGATCGACCTCGACAGCGGCAAGGTGATCACCGACATCCCGCTGCCGGGGATGCCGCATTTGGGCTCGGGGACTTATTGGAAACGCAACGGTGAGTGGGTGTTCGCCACGCCGAACATCAGCAAGGGGCTGATTTCGGTCATCGACTTCAAGACCTGGAAACTGATCAAGGAAATCCCGACCCTGGGGCCGGGGTTTTTCATGCGCAGTCACGTTAATTCACGGTATGCCTGGAGCGATGTGTTCTTCGGGCCTGATAACGATGCGATCCACCTGATTGACAAGCAGACGCTGGAAATTGCCCACACGCTGCGCCCGATGCCCGGGAAAACTGCCGCTCATGTTGAGTTCACCCGGGATGGCCGCTACTTGCTGCTGAGCATCTGGGCCACCGACGGGGCGCTGATCGTTTACGACAGCAACACGCTTGAGGAGATCAAACGTATTCCGATGAACAAGCCTTCGGGGAAGTACAACGTGGGGAACAAGATTGAGTTTGCCGAGGGGACTTCGCATTAGGCCTTGGTGTATATCCGTTTCTTCGGTAACGGCGGCTTAGGGTTCCGCCCTTACGGCGGGTCACTTTGGAAAAGCCTGCGCGGCCCGGCGGAAAGTAACCAAAGCGCTCGTGCACCTGTCGTTCGGTGGGGCGTGCACCGCAAAAGCGAGGCGGCCTGCCGGCCGACCTGCCTCTTCAAGCGTACGCATTCCCCCTGTGGGAGCGGGCTTGCTCCCACATTTGGATTTTTGCCAGGTGCGGGTTGGGTGTACGCCGCCGATGATCTGCTGGAGCGGATTCGAAGAATAGGCCGGCCGGTGGGCCGCCTCGCTTTTGATTTTGATCTTGATCTGCCCCGTCGGAAGGCCGAGCGCAGGTTCTGCGCAGTGGGCACCGCGGCAAGGATGCCGCGGTAGCCGCCCCCGGCCATGGATGGCCGATGGCGGCGGGCCCACGGAGCAGGACCGGAGCGAGGGCATGCCGAGCCACAGCGAGGCACCGTACGTCAGGGGCAAGAGCGTTTGGTTACTTGGCGCTCTTCCAAGTGACCCGCCGTAAGGGCGGAACCCTAAGCCGCCGTTACCGCAGCAACGGATATGTACCCCGAACGAACTTCAGCCCAAGGTGTACCCGTTATCAACCTTCCAGTCCTGCCCATAAACACCCCGAGCCCCCTGCGACAACTGAAAGACAATCACATTAGCCACCGCCGCCGCATCAAGAAAATGCCCCGGCAACAGACGCTTCCCAAGCGTGTCTGCAACATCGCCAAGCTCCCCCTCGCTCAACCCCAAGTGATCCCACATCGAGGTCGCAGTCGGCCCCGGCGAGACCAGATTAATGCGCACATCAAAACTCGCAAACTCCACCGCCAGCGTCCGCGCCTGAGCCGCCAGCGCAGCCTTGCTGGCAATGCACGCAGCCAACCCCGGAAAACTCGAACCGGTCAGAAAACTCCCGACAAACACCACCGACGCCGGACTCGCCAACTCCCCCCGCAACGCCGCCAGCGTATTCAACGCCCCGGCACCATTAACCGCCCACTGACGCTGGAAGGCCGCCATATCCAGGCTGTCAGCCATCTCGGCAATCCCCGCATTGGGCACCAGATAGTCCACGGGCCCCATCGCCGCAGCCCGCTCGGACAATTCACGCAGGTCTTGCTGACTCGTGACATCCCCGGCAAACCACTGCAACCGTTCCCCGTAGATCTGCTGCAATGCCGGCAACTCACCGAGGGTCCGAGACATCGCCAGCACCTTGACCCCGCGCGGTAACAACGCGGCGCACAGTGCCAGGCCAATCCCGGAGCTGGCACCCGTGACCACTGCCAAACGATCCTGAAACTCGGTTTTCATCATTTACTCCTGGGCATCGCGGATGCCAAGCACTGGGGACATTGCCAGCCCTATCTTTGAACAGGAGAAGAAAAAACGACTTGACGGCGATCAGGATTTTTCGACGGCGTCAGTGCTGCTGCAACAGCGCCGGAGTGATCTCGCTGAACCGCAGCAAACGACCGCCCTGTTCAGCGGCAAGCTTTTCAGCAGCCTCTCGACTGGAGAAGGACGCCAGCACCACGCCCATGGCGCCCTTGAGTTGGGTGCCGACCACGTAGAACGCGTCCTTGGCATCGATCAGGTGAGCGTCATCCGGCGCGTTCCACGGGCTGCGGCCCATATCGTGGACATACAGTTTTGCATCGCCATGATGATTTTCCGGCTGCAACCACCAACCGATCATTTCCGCCGTGGAGCAGAACTTCTTGACCCCGGCCCGCTCGACCACTTCGCCCTTGGGCCCGGGGAATCCGTTGATGATCATCCCGCAGACATGGCATTCATCACTGGGATGAAAGGCTGTGGCGGCGCTGCTGTAGGTGGCCTGCGCAGGGTTGTCGCAGGCCGTCAGCAACAGGCACATCATCAGGCCCGCCACCGCGCGCATCGTCGTCAGATAAAACGCATTCATCGTCAACTACTCCCAAAAAACCAAAGTAAAAATTCATGTCGCCCGGCGACGAAACAACAGCCAGGCCGAGCCCAATGGCACCGCCACCCACAGTGACAGGCACAGCCAGAGCATCGAGCCCGGCATCGGCAAATCGCTGCCCAGCGTCAGCACACCCGTGGTACCGGCGCCAGGCTCAAAACCGGAGAGATTGATCAGGCGATAGATGTCGGCCGGATTGAGCAGCAGCAACCAGGGCAGCACTTTCGGGTTGAACTGACCCTCGCTGAGCACCAACAACGCCAGCAGTGCCAGGTCGAACACCAGCACGAAGAAGAACCAGACACCCAGCGCCAGCCCGGCCGCCGTGGATTTCTCCGCCGACACACTGCTCAGCACATAGGCCAACCCCAGAAACCCCCAGCCCAGCAACGTCGACGACGCCATGAACCGGCCAAAGGCCCAAAGCAACAGGCTCAGTTCGACATCGTCCACCAGCACCGCGATGGCCAGCATGGCGCAGCCGAAACCGATCAGTGTCGCCAGCGCCAGGATCAACCCGTGGCCGACAAACTTGCCGAGCAGAATCTGCCCGCGACCCAACGGGTACGTCAGCAACAACAGCAACGTGCCGCTCTCGTCCTCGCCGACGATGGCGTCATAGGCCAGCAGCAACGCAATCAACGGCATCAAAAACGTCGCCAGACTGGCGAGGCTGGCGATGGTGGCCGGCACCGAGGTGAAACCCAACTGCCCGGAAGCCGCGGCGCCCAGCCAGGCGATGCCGATGGCGAGCACCGCGAACAACACACTGATTGCCAACAACCAGCGATTGCGCAAACCGTCACTGAACTCCTTGCGGGCCATGTTCCAGACAGCGTTCATACGGCCTCCCCGATCGGCGCCGCACCGGCCCGGCTCACGTAGTAGCGGTAAATATCTTCCAGGGACGGTTGGTGGATTTCCACGTCGGCCGGTTCGTCTTCATTGAGCAGTTGGCGCAACAGCCCAAGCTTGTTGCCATTGAGCGTGGCCACTTCAAGGCCTTCGACGCCCCAGCGTTCGGTGACGTGCCCGGCGTTGTTCCAGCGTTGCTGCAAGGGCCCGACGTGCTTCAAGCCGTTGGCGCGGATCAGCGTCGGCAACCCGGCTTCCTCGCGCAAACTGTGGAGACTGCCAAGGGCCAGCAGCCGGCCCTGGGTCAGAATCGCGGCGCGGTTGATATGCGCCTCGACGCCCGGCAATACGTGGGAACACAGAATGATGCTGGTGCCCTGGCTGCGCAGGCGATCGAGCAAGCGATAAAGGTCTTGGGTGGCGATGGGATCGAGGCCGACCGTAGGTTCGTCGAGCAGCAACAAACGCGGTTCGCCGAGCAGCGCTTGTGCCAGCCCCAAGCGTTGCCGCATGCCTTTGGAGTAGGTCTTGACCCGTCGATGCGCCGCACCGGCCAGGCCGACTTCCTCCAGCAGCACGTCCACCTGAGCGGACGCGGCGCCTTTGAGTCGCGCAAAATGGCGCAAGGTCTCAACACCGCTCAGCTGCGGGTAAAACGTCACGTTTTCCGGCAGATAACCAAGCAGGCGTCGCACGTGGGGATCGCTGGGCAAACGGCCGAACACCCTGACCTGCCCTTCGCTGGGCTGGAGCAGGCCAAGCACCAGTTTCATGCTGGTGGTCTTGCCCGCACCGTTATGCCCGAACAAACCCAGCACTTCGCCTTCAGCGAGGCTGAGGTTGAGCTGATGCAATACGGTGGCATGCCCATAGCGCTGGCTGACGCCTTCGATGTCGATGACGTTCATGAGGTGGGCTCCTGGGTCAGGGTTTGAGGGGATGACTTCATCAGCGGATGACTGTCGAGCACCCCCGGCGATTTCATCACCGGAAAGGCCCGTTGCACCCAGCGCAGCAACTCGATACCGGGGCTGTTCATCAACAGCCGCACCTGCGGGTACAGCCACAGCAGACGGTCGACGTTGTCGTTGGGTTCGTAGGCGATATCGCCGAGGCCATCGTTGTTGCGGTCCCAGCCCAGGTAATCGCTCCAGTAATTGCCCCGGCCATCCACCGACCATTCCTGCAAGCGAGTGGCGACGTACTTGACCTGCCGCTGGTTGCCGACAAAAGCGTTGTCGGCGATGCGGTTGTCTTCCGAGCCGGCGGTGAGATGAATACCCACGGCGCTGTGCTCGAAGTGGTTGTGTTCGATGCTGTTGAACAGCGAGTTGTAGATGAACAGCGCCTTGCCCTCGGCACCAGTGATCATGCTGTCGCCGGTCGAACCGTCGCGCACGTCAGTGACGAAGTTGTCACGCAAGGTTGAATAGGTGATGTAGTTCATCAGGATCCCGTAGTTCTGATCCTGTTCGGAGCGATTGCCGATCACCATGAGCTTGCGGCTTTGCATCAAGGCGTAGCCGGTGCGGGTGCGGCGGGTGGTGTTGCCGATCAACTGGTTATCGTTGGCGAACATGTAATGCACGCCGTAGCGCAAGTCTTCCAGGGTATTGCCTTGCAGCAGGTTGCCGTTGGAGGTGTCGATGTAGATGCCATCGCGGGTGTCGCGCACCTGGTTGCCGATGACCTTGGCGCCATGCACGGCATACAGATGAATACCGTTGCCGCGATCCTGGGAGCGCATCGTCGGATCACCCTGAATGCGGTTGTCGATCAGGCTCACATCCTGCGTACCGTCGACCCAGATACCGAAGCCCTTACCCTGTAGGCGATTGCCTTTGATCACCGCGCCATAGGCCTTGGGCTGGATAAACACCGCCGCATTCATGGCGGTGAGGTCGTGCCCCCAGTCCAGAAAGGTGCAGCCCTCGATACCGACATCCGGCGCACTGATGATCAGACCGTTGCCCTGCCCCTCGCCGTGAAATACCGCGCCCGGCTCGCAGACAATCTGCATCGGTTGATCGACGCTGAACGAGCCACGGTATTCCCCGGCCGGCAGGTGCCAGCGTTGATCGGCGTCCACCGTCAACGGCAGCGTGGTGACGGGTTGCACCGCCAGCACGCTGCCAGACATGAGCAGGAGCGCAAGCGCAATGACCTTCACCGGGTTGCCCTTGCTCTCAGTCATTGCTTCGCTCCTGTCGATGGGCAACGGTCAGGCCTTCTCGACCTTCATGCGGCCGACCATTTCCATGTGCAGCGCGTGGCAGAACCAGCTGCAGTAGTACCAGTGCAACCCCGGCTTGTCGGCGACGAAGGTGATCGATGAGGTCTGCTGCGGGCTGATTTCCATGCTGGCGCCATGGTTGGTCATCACGAAGCCGTGGGTCACGTCTTCAATCTGGTCGATGTTGGTGATGGTCACCGTGACCTCGTTGCCCTGTTTGACGGTGAACTCCGGCAGGCCATAGGCAGGGGCCATCGAGGTCATGTAGACACGGACTTTGTTACCGTCGCGGATGACCTTGTTGTCGGTCTCCAGCTTGATCCCGTCCTTCGCGGCGATGACCACGGTTTCGGCAAAAAACGGGTCGTTGCGGTCCCAGATCTTCTTGGTCTTGATCTGGTCGCGGCGGGCCATCACGCAGTCGTGGGGTTCGGCGAAGGCCGGGCCGTCGTGCACCAGTTTCATTTCATCGCCGGAGATATCGATCAACTGATCGTTTTCCGGGTGCAGCGGGCCGGTCGGCAGGAAGCGGTCTTTGGAAAACTTGCTGAGCACCACCAGCCACTGGCCGTCGGCCTCACTGGTTTCGGTCAGCGAGGCGTGGTTGTGGCCCGGCTGGTATTGCACGTCAAGTTTCTGCTTGATGTAGTTGACCTTTTCGCCGGTGTAGGCGCGAATGGCTTCTTCCACGTTCCACTTCACCACCTGGCTGTCGATAAACAGCGTGGTGTAGGCATTGCCGCGGCCGTCGAAAGTGGTGTGCAGCGGGCCCAGACCGAGCTCGGGCTCACCGACCACCACGTCACGCGGGTCCTTGAACTTGTCGTCGAACAGATCGTCGAGCTTGGCGATGGCGATGATGGTGCAGGTCGGCGAAAGCTTGCCGTTGGCAATGAAGTATTTGCCATCGGGCGAGGTATTGAGGCCGTGGGGGTTCTTCGGCGTGGGGATGTATCGGGTGAACGCGCTGTCCTTGCCATCGGTTTTACGACCGTCGACCACTGGCACTTTCGAGCCGTCGAGGGTGATGAACTTGCCGGCCTTGATCGCCGCTTCAATGCGCGGGATGTTGAACACCACCACCCAGTCGCGCTCGTTGCGCATCATCCCGCCCAGGTCGTAGGCCTTCTCCGAGTTGTAGCAGGTCGACGCCGCGTATTTGCCGGTGTAGTCGGCGTCGGTGTTGTCCAGGTTGCCGTCGACGATGACCTGGAACGCCATCTCCATTTTCTCGGCATCGATGGCGTTGAACATGGTGTAGCTGTTCTTGTCCTGCAGGTCGAAGGTGCTGCCGTCATTGGGGTGCGGAATGACGAATTCGGCGTTGGCGAACACGTACTTGGTGTGCGGTACTTTCTGCAGGCGCAACCCGTGAACCGCCTGCACATTGGGCACGGTGAGCATCTTGTCGCACTTCATGATGTCCAGACGGATACGCGCAACGCGGCTGTTGGCCTTGTCATTGATGAACAGGTATTTGCCGTCGTACTTGCCGTCAGTCATCGACAAATGCGGGTGATGGCAGTCGCCATTCTGGAAGTGCGCGCTGTCGCCCATGATCCGTTTGCTTTCGTTGGTCAGGCCCCAACCAGTCGCGGAATCGACGTTGAACACCGGAATGCGTAACAACTCGCGCATCGACGGAATGCCCATGATCCGCACTTCGCCCTGATGGCCGCCGCTCCAGAAACCGTAGTACTGATCCAGTTCGCCCGGCCCGACGTGGATTTTCGACTGCGCGTCCTTGGCCGCAGCCGCCCAGGTCTCACGGGTGAACACTGCGCCACCAAGGGCCGTGGCACCGGCCAGTACCGCGCCGGTCACCGCACTGGTGCCCAGGAAGCCGCGACGACTGAGGCCGGTCGGTTCCGGCACTTCAGTGGTTTTTTTGGACTCTGTGTCGTTCATCAGGTGTTTTCCTTGAAGGGATAAAAACGGTCACTGCGGACATGCGCTCGCGGGGTTCATTCCAGAGCGGTCACTTCCACGACAGGTATCAGTTGCACAGCAGCGGGCGCCGCTTTGCCAAGCTTCTTGCGCTTGTTGATCAGCGGCGGGCATTTGTTGTCGTTCTGGTACGTCATCTGGCAATCGAGGCAGTAGTGGCACTCGTTGGCATTGATCCGGCCATCAGGATGAATCGCCTGGATCTCGCATTCCTTGGCGCACAGCTGGCAAGGCGTGCCGCACTCCTTGCGGCGTTTGAGCCAGTCGAACAGGCGAAATTTGCTCGGAATCGCCAGCGCAGCACCCAACGGGCAGATGTAGCGGCAATAGACTTTGCGCGTGAAGAGGTTGATGACCAGCAGCGCCACCGCGTAGAGCACGAACCACCACTGGCGGTCGAACCTGAGGGTGATGGCGGTCTTGAACGGTTCCACCTCGGCGAACAGTTCGGCGGTGGACATCGACTCCAGGGAGATGCCGAACAGCAGCAGCAAAATGATGTATTTGATCGCCCACAAGCGCTCATGCACCGCGAAGGGCAATTCGTATTGAGGAATCTTCAGCTTGCGCGCGGCCTCGTTGATCAACTCTTGCAAGGCGCCAAACGGGCACAGCCAGCCGCAGAACACGCCGCGGCCCCACAGCAGAATGCTGGCGGCGGCGAAGACCCAGAGCATGAAGATCAGCGGATCGGTGAGAAACAGCTCCCAGCGAAAATGGTCGAACAGCGCATGGGTAAAGGTCAGGACGTTGACCACCGACAGCTGCCCCAGGGCATACCAGCCGATAAACACCACGGTAAAGACCAGGTAACCCCGACGCAGCCAATGCAGAAAATGCGGGCGGCGGGTGAATTTGTCTTGCAGGAACAGGATGGCCGTCAGCAGTAGCAATGCGGTGCCGAGCACGGTGATCTGAAAGGATTTCTGATACCAGATGTTCAACCACATGGGCCGACTGGCTTCCTCGAGGGCCGCCAGTTCTTCGGCGCTGGGCAGTGGGCGCTCAAGGTAGGGCTCGGGTAATTGATAGGCCAGTTCGAAGCTGCTGAACGTGCCACTGACCGGGCCGGTCTGGCGACGTACCAATAATTCCAGAGACCAAGGCGATCCCGGATCGAACTTCGCCGGTTCGCGCACAATGAAAATCGACATTTCAGTGAACTCGGGCATGCCTTTGGCAAACACATCCGAGAGCCGCTGATGGTCCATGTCGCGGAAGCTGATGACGTTGCCGAACTGGCGCAATTGCACCCGATCGAAAATCCCGCCGCGCACGTACCCCGAGCCTTTATAGGAAAACAGCCCGCGACCCAGCACCGCGATGGCTTGCTCGCCAGGCTTGAGGTCTTGCATGAGGAAGCGATATTGGTTGTCGCCCAGCAGCGCACGGCCGATGGTCGGCGGATTCAGGTCGGCGGTGTAGAGCTCGATAAAGGTCTCATCCACCTGATCGGCGGCGGCGTTTTCCACGCCTTCGGCATCAGTGCCCTTGAAGGCGGCATCAACCTGGCCACGGGTCAGGTTCAAGCGGCGGATGGCACCGTTGCCGGTCAGTTGCTCCCAGGTGGCGGGCTCGAAAAAGTCCAGCCGCACGGTGGCGGGCTTGCGTGCCACACCACCCGTGTCTTCGATCAGCTTGAGTGAGACAGCCACATCATGAGCGGCGCGCATGATGACCTCGTTGACCACCATGGCGGTGACGGTTGCGCCGGCGATGGCATCGACGGTGACCGCATTCGGGTCACTGGAATGGCCGACGACGACCCTCTGGCTGACCTTGACGCCTTTGTACTTGGCACTGAAGCCGTGAAGTTTTGCCTCAGGAATGCCAATCAGCAGAATCGGCTCGTGGTGTTCCAGCACATAAGCATCCTGAATCACGCCGGCAGTATCGAGGATCACCTGGGTGTTGATCGGTTTGCCCGAGTAAGCCGGAATATCCACCACGTCCAGGCTCTGGAACACATAACCGATGACTTTGCCGGCGGCGGACAGCGTGCGCACCTTGAACGGGCCTTCGGGGGCGGAAACGGAATCGGTCTGAGGGAAGGTTTTTTCGATGCGCTGCTGCTCAATGTCGCCGTACTGCTTGGCCTGCGCCCCCTCGAAGGTGGCAAGCATCAGCGTCAGCATGACCACCAGACCGACACCCCAGGCGCGCAGGTTGCCGAGTATCGAAGGCTGATGGATTGTCATGTGCTCGCTGATTTTAAAGGGGCTTGCGGTCATGTTAGGGAGCGTTGCGCCCCCTGCCCTTGATTGAGATCAACTTGAGGGCAATCCCCTCGGAAGACAGGCTCAGACCGTACGTGAGAACTGGCCTTTTTGTTCACCGCCCAGATAGGCGTCAAACGCCATCGCGGCACTGCGCATCATCAAATGCCCTTGTGGCAACAGCACCAATTCGTCGCGGTGAATCTGCAGCAATCCATCGCGCACATGCTCGCCCAGCTGCGCCAGCGCCTCGGCAAAATACTCGGTGAAGCGAATGCCATGACGCGCTTCATACTGGTCGAACGCGATACGGCCATGGCACATCAGGTCGCTGATCACCTCGCGGCGCAGCAGGTCGTCGGCGTTCAAGCGGTAACCGCGATGCACCGGCAACAGCCCTTGATCGATACGGGCGTAGTACTGCGAAAGTTCCTTGACGCTTTGGCTGTAGCTGTCGCCGACCTTGCCGATCGACGACACCCCAAGGCCGATCAAATCGCAGTCGGCATGGGTGGAATAGCCCTGAAAGTTACGCTGCAGGGTGCCATTGGCCCGGGCCAGCGCCAGTTCGTCATCCGGCAAGGCGAAATGATCCATGCCGATATAGACGTAACCGGCCTCGGTCAGGCGGCGGATGGTCAGCTCGAGCAGTTCCAGCTTGCGCTCCGGTGGTGGCATGTCGGCGGGGCGAATCAGCCGTTGCGCGCGAACCATCTCCGGCAAATGCGCGTAGCTGTAGGCGGCAATCCGGTCCGGACGCAGCGCGATGATCTTGCTGAGGGTGACGTCGAAACTCTGCACGGTTTGCAGTGGCAGGCCGTAGATCAGGTCGACGCTGATCGACTTGAAGTGCGCCTCACGCGCCGCCGCGACCAGCGCATAAATCTGCTCTTCACTTTGCTGGCGATTCACCGCTGCCTGCACGTCGGGGTCGAAATCCTGCACGCCGAAGCTCAGGCGATTGAAGCCCAATTGGCGCAATGACTGAATCTGCTCGGTGCTGATGGTCCGTGGGTCGACCTCGATGGAGAACTCATGGTTATCGCTGTCATCCATGTTGAACGCCTGGTGCAGGCAGTCCATCAGGTCGGCCAGCTGCTCGCTGGTCAAATAGGTCGGCGTGCCGCCCCCCAAGTGCAACTGGGTGAGTTTGCGGGTGCTGTCGAACAAGGCCGCCTGCATTGCGATTTCACGCTTGAGGTACGTCAGGTACTCGACGGCGCGATGGGTTTTCTGGGTAATGATTTTGTTGCAGGCGCAGTAGTAACAAAGGCTTTTGCAGAACGGGATGTGGATGTACACCGACAACGGTTTCGGCGCGGCCACCTGATTGCTGTCGCGGGCGGCACGCTGATAGTCATCAACGGCAAACGCCTGATGAAACTGCGGCGCCGTGGGGTAAGAGGTATAACGCGGCCCCGGGCGGTCGTACTTTTCGACCAGGGCGCGATTGAAATCAAATGTCGTGTTCATGATCGATCAACTCGCAATGGGATTAATGCTTCGCACCGCCCAAATCCTTTTCAAACAGGTTGCAGATGGCATCCACTTCCGGCCGACCGGCGGGAAGGATGCTGATGAAACGGTCTGACAATTCAATCAACCCGTCCCGACTCAATTGCTCCAGCAACGGCCAGACAGAGGAGAAGTACTTGGAAAAAACCAGCCCGTAGCGCCTCTCGATAGCGCGGATATCCAGCTCCTGATCACAGGCCAGACGCTCCATGACCATTTGCCTGATCTGATCCCCCGCCTCGAAGCGCCAGCCTCGACACGTCGGCAATTGCTTCATGTCCAGTTGCTGCTGATAGCGTTCAATCTCGTCGGTATTTTGCGTGTACAGATCGTCGATCTGGCTGATGGCACCCAAACCGAATCCAACATGATCGCAATAGCCGTGACGGGAGAACCCTTCACAGGTACGGCGCAACCGGCCGCGCTCCTGGGCGACCGCCAAATCATCATCAGGCCGGACAAACTGCCCCAGACCGATGTAGTGATAACCCGCGCCAAGCAGTTGATCGAAGCAGATCTGGCGCATCGCGCCTTTATCGTCCTGGCTGCACAGCGCTCTTACCTTGTCGCCGAGCACCGGCCGATAGCGCCGCGGTGGCCGGGCATAATCGAACACCATGAGCCGGTCCGGCTCCAGTTCAATAATGCTCGCCAGCTTCAGCGCAAAACTGTCTGGCGTCTGCCAGGCATGGCCAAAACCCAGATCGACGTTGATGGATCGAAAACCAAAGGTGCGCGCGGCATCCATCAGCGACTGGATCGGCGCCGGGTTCTGGTAGCAGGCCACCGACCTGTCACAGTCGGCGTCGATATCCGGAACGCCGATGCTCACATGAGTGAATCCCTGGTCGCGCAGCAACCCCATGGTCGCCCAGTCGGTGTGGTGGAGGTCGACCTCGACGCTGTAATCGCCGCCTTCATGTTCGAGAAAGTTGAACCGGCCACGCAGATGGCTCATCAGCCGTTCCAGGTGGGCAGGCGCGGGTGTTCCGCCGCCCAGATGAAACTGCTCGACCCGTTGTTGCGCACCGAGGTGACAACCGACGAGGTCGATTTCCCGCTCCAGATGCTGAAGGTACTGCTCGATACCGTTGTGCTCGCCGGCGATATCGCGCGGGGAACAGGAAGACGGCTTGAGGCTGGAAGGCAGTTGCACGTTCAGGGACAGCGGACGGCACTTCTGGCGGCTGACGCGCAATGCACGAAGCAGGTCCAGAGAGCCGATACCGTCATGAAATTTTTGCGTGTCGGCATGACAGTTAGGGTCAAGCACGCCTTGATCGCACCGAGCGATCAACTCGCCTGGGTTGTGAAATAAATCGAGCATGGCGGTCTCCGAGACTGGCTGCGGACTGTCAGTCTCCGGGTTTAACCATCAATGCTCCTTGATTTGCGTCAAGCGCAAGCAAAGTGTCTGCATAACGGACCACCGGTCAGGCCTGATTACCACGTCAGGTAAAACATGCCCTTGGCCAGCAGCACGATAACGATCATGTGGCAGAACAGGCTGCCGTGGATGAAGTGCAGGTATCGCGGGCTCATTCGGCCGCTTTTGAATAGAAACATGGCGCCGAGGAAATGCAGCAGCACACTCACGGCCACTGCGATTTTCAACGCCAGCAAGGTGCCGAACGATGAGGACAGTGGTGAGGCCAGGGCTGGCAAGTAACGCAACCAGACCATGCCCAGCCCGGCACCGAACAACACCAGCAGCACCCACGGCATCAGCGAGCGGGCCCGGCGGCCGATACCCTGCTCCACCAGCAGCATCACCCTGGCGGGTAACTGTTTGCGGATGCTTTCCAGGAACAGGACTTCGAAGAACACCGTGCCGATGAAGATCAGCGCGGCAAACAGGTGCAAGGTCAGAATCAGCGGATAGATCATGGTGTTTTCGCCTTGGGTCAAGGCAACCGGCGCTACGGCGAACATTGGGGTGAGCGCACTGGCTGTCGGTCTCTGGAGACTACAGAGGCTGTCTGGTTATGCGGTTGACACTGATCAAGAAAGCGGCAAAACCCTCGTGGGCATATCCGTTTCTGCGGTCACGGCGGCTTAGGGTTCCGCCCTTACGGCGGGTCACTTGGAAAAGCCCCAAGTAACCAAGGGCTCTTGCCCCTGTCGTTCGGTGCCTCGCTGTGGCTCGGCATGCCCTCGCTCCGGTCCTGCTCCGTGGGCCCGCCGCCATCGGCCATCCATGGCCGGGGGCGGCTAACCCGGCATCCATGCCGGGTTGCCCACTGCGCAGAACCTCCACTCGGCCTCTC
>NZ_JAHBDP010000123.1:0-23791 GCF_019956495.1 Pseudomonas sp. BF-B-26
ATTTCTTGACGACCATAGAGCATTGGAACCACCTGATCCCATCCCGAACTCAGCAGTGAAACGATGCATCGCCGATGGTAGTGTGGGGTTTCCCCATGTGAGAGTAGGTCATCGTCAAGATTAAATTCCGAAACCCCTATCTGCGTATGCAGGTAGGGGTTTTGTTTTGCCCGCAGGAAAGTTGCGTTCAGTTAAAGCACAAATTTGCACAGTTATTTTCGATCCATGACACTAGAATAGGTCCAACTTTTTCGGAGCCAGAGCCTTTATGCCAGATCCGGTTGACGCCCCAGGGCTGTCAGAATTACCGCTGGACGACTTGGTAGCGTGTCATGAGTGCGACTTGCTGATGCGCAAGCCCGAACTCGCCCATGGCGAGAAAGCCCTCTGTCCGCGCTGCGGCTACGAGCTCTACGCCCATCGGCATAACGTCGTACAGCGCAGTCTCGCTTTGGTGCTCGCTGCTCTGTTGTTGTATATCCCGGCGAACTTTTTACCCATCATGCAGCTCCATCTACTCGGACAGTCATCGAACGACACCGTCTGGAGCGGCGTTGTTGGCTTGTTCGATACCGGAATGCAGGGCGTTGCAGTCGTGGTGTTTCTCTGCAGCATGGGAATTCCGCTGCTCAAGTTGCTTTGCCAACTGGTTGTACTGCTGAGTATTCGTTTTGATATCGGACGCAGTTACGGCCTATTGCTCTACCGCATTTATCACCATTTACGCGATTGGGGGATGCTCGAGGTCTACCTTATGGGCGTACTGGTGGCGATCGTCAAACTGGCAGATATGGCAGCAATTACCGTCGGGCTTGGCCTGGCGTGCTTTATCGGTCTGTTGTTGGTTCAGGTCTGGTTGGAGGTTGTGATGTCGCCCCATCAGATCTGGCAGGCTTTATCAGGAGAGGATGCCCATGCGGGCGATTGATGCAGGCATTCTGATTTGCGCCGAATGCCATGAATTGAACAAGCAGGAAGCCGACACCGACGAGCAGGTCTGCACCCGATGCGGTGCGCTGGTTCACGCCCGTCGCCCGAACAGCGTGATGCGTACCTGGGCGTTGCTGGTGACCGCTGCGGTGCTCTACATCCCGGCCAACGTGTTGCCGATCATGACCGTCAGTTCACTGGGACAGGGCGATCCCAGCACGATCATGTCCGGTGTGATCCAACTGGTTCAACACGGCATGATCCCCATCGCCGCCGTGGTTTTTATTGCCAGCATTCTGGTACCGACGTTCAAATTGGTGGGCATCGCACTGCTGCTGTTTTCCGTGCAGCGCCGCCAGCCACTGTCGGCTCGCCAACGCATTTGGATGTACCGATTTATTGAGTTCATTGGCCGCTGGTCAATGCTCGATATTTTTGTGATCGCCATCCTGGTGGCGGTTGTGAATTTCGGACGGCTTGCCAGCGTCGAAGCCAATCTTGGCGCCATCGCTTTCGCCAGTGTGGTGATTCTGACAATGCTTGCCGCAGTAACTTTCGATCCCCGACTGATTTGGGATAACACGGAGTCGGACGACGACCATGACTGATTTGCCTACAGCAAAAACCCGACCGGCCTCGAACTGGTCAGCTATTTGGGTGTTGCCCCTGATTGCCTTGATCATCGGCGGTTGGCTCGGCTGGCGTGCCTACAACGAGACCGGTATCGAAATTCAGGTGCGTTTCGAAAGTGGTGAAGGCATTCAGGCCAACAAGACCGAAGTCGTTTACAAAGGCATGTCGGTGGGTAAGGTAAAGACCCTCAAACTCGATGACGAAGGCAACTCCAAAGGCGTAATCGCTACCATCGAGATGAATAAGGACGTGGAGCCGTACCTGCGGACCAGCACCCGTTTCTGGCTGGTCAAGCCGAGCGTGACGCTGGCCGGCATCACTGGCCTGGAGACGCTGGTCTCGGGTAACTACGTGGCGGTAAGCCCGGGCGAGGGTGAGCCGACTCGCAAGTTCAAAGCCTTGGCCGAAGAGCCACCGCTGTCGGACGCCCAGCCCGGTCTGCACCTGACCATCAAGGCTGATCGTCTCGGTTCACTCAATCGCGGTAGCCCTGTGTTCTATAAGCAGATCAAGGTTGGCCAGATCAAAAGCTATCTGCTGTCCGAAGACCAAAGCACCGTCGAACTCAAAGTTTTCATCGAGCCCACCTACGCCAAACTGGTGCGCAAGCACACGCGTTTCTGGAACGCCAGCGGCATCAGCATCGACGCCAACCTGTCAGGTGTGAAGGTGCGTAGCGAGTCCCTGGCGAGCATTGTCGCCGGCGGTATCGCGTTTGCCACGCCGGAGAACCGCAAGGACAGTCCTCCCACCGACCCGAGTCTACCGTTCCGTCTCTACGAAGATTTCGATGCAGCCGCCGCCGGTATTCGGGTCAAGGTCAAACTCAGCGACTTCGAAGGCATGCAGGCGGGTCGCACACCGGTGATGTACAAAGGCATCCAGGTCGGCAATCTGAAAGCGCTCAAGATCGATCCTGATCTATCCAGTGCCACCGCCGAATTGACCCTCGATCCTCTGGCTGAAGATTACCTGGTCGAAGGCACCCAATTCTGGGTGGTCAAACCGTCGATCTCGCTTGCCGGTATCACCGGCCTCGAAGCGTTGGTCAAAGGTAACTACATCGCCGTGCGTCCTGGAGACAAAGGCGCCGCACCGCAGCGTGAGTTTGTGGCTCGGCCGAAGGCACCGCCGCTCGACTTGCGTGCGCCAGGATTGCACCTGGTGCTGTTCACCGAAAACCTCGGTTCACTGGAGGTCGGCAGCCCGATTCTCTACAAACAGGTCAAGGTCGGATCGGTCCAGAGCTATCAGTTCTCACGCACCAAAAAGCAGTTGGTGATTGGTGTGCATATCGAGAAGGAATACGAAGGGCTGGTCAACGCCTCGACACGGTTCTGGAATGCCAGTGGCATCACGCTGACCGGCGGGTTGACCGGTGGAATCCAGGTAAAAAGTGAGTCGCTGCAAAGCCTGATGGCTGGCGGCATTGCCTTTGAAACCCCGGAAGCCAAGGCGCCGTTGCAGAAGCGGATTCCGCGTTTCCGTTTGTTCGCCAGTCATGATGAGGCAACGCAAAAAGGCGCCGTCGTAACGATCAGGGTTGATCGCGCCGATGGCTTGCGCAGCGGCACACCGATTCGATTCAAAGGCCTGGATGTTGGCAAGATTGAAGACGTCGACCTCAGCGATGACCTGCAATCGGTGCTGCTGACTGCACGAATCACCGAAGTGCCGGAGCGTATCGCTCGGGTCGGCAGTCAGTTCTGGGTGGTCAAACCTGAACTGGGTCTGATCAAGACATCCAACCTCGAAACGCTGGTCACTGGCCAATACATCGAAGTGCAACCCGCCGCGAAAAACCTCGGCCCGCAGAAGAACTTCGTGGCCCTGGCCAATCCGCCGGAAGCCGCTAAACAAGAGGCCGGATTGAGTCTGGTGTTGAGCGCTGCCCGCCGTGGTTCGCTGAAAACGGGTGTGCCGGTCACCTACCGCGAAATCACCGTGGGCAAGGTGACAGGCTATGAACTCGGCCAGACGGCGGACCGTGTGTTGGTCCACATCTTGATCGAGCCGAAATACGCGCCGTTGGTGCGCAGCGGTACGCGTTTCTGGAACTCCAGTGGTTTTGGCTTTGATTACGGCTTGTTCAAAGGGGCTACGATGCGTACCGAATCGCTGGAGACGCTGATTCAGGGCGGTATCGCTTTCGCCACGCCGGACGGCGAGCGCATGGGCAGTCCGGCGCTAGCTGAGCAGACGTTCCCGCTGTTCGATAAGTTCGAAGACGAATGGCTGACTTGGGCGCCGAAGATTTCGATCGGCAAGTAGTTATTGCGTCAGTGATGACGCCTTCGCGAGCAAGCCCGCTCCCACAGTGGTCAGTGTCATTTACAGATTTTGTGTATGACACCGATCCATGTGGGAGCGGGCTTGCTCGCGAAGAGGCCCTCAAGTTCACTCAGCTTCAAGAATGTACCCACAAATAAAAAGGCCGCGATCCATTGGATTGCGGCCTTTTTATTGCCTTCGATTAATGCAAATCAGACGGCATCCAGCTCCGGCTCGTCCGCTTCAACATTAATGGCAGCCTTCACCTCATCGTGACGACGAATGTACTTCCAGTCCGCCTCGTCGATGTAGATCCCGTTCGGCCCGCTGCCACCTTCCAGGTCGATGGCGACACTGGCGCAGACCTGCGGCTTCACACTCGCCAGGATCGGTACGAAGCCCAGTTGCAGGCTGGTTTCCAGCAGCGCTGCCTGGTTCTTCTCGTCGATGTCCGCTGCCTCGTCGAGGTAGTACGGCAGGCGCACGCGACCGGCCTGGTCGCGGTCCATCAAGTGCAGCAACAAGTACATGTTGGTCAGCGCCTTGATGGTCATCGTGGTGCCGTTGGACGCCGCGCCGTCGATGTCGGTGTGAATCACCGGCTGGCCGTTGACCTTGGTGATCTCGAACGCCAGCTCGAACAGGTCCTTGAGGCCGAGCTGATTGTGGTTAGCCGCTACCAGCCGCGCCAGGTATTCCTTGGCTTCTTCGTTCTTGTTGTCCTGATCGGCGCTTTGGCTCAGGTCGAAGACCGAAAGGGTTTCACCTTCTTCGTACTGGCCGGCACTGTGGATGATCTGGTCGATGTGCTTGAGCGCTTCCTTGTTCGGCGCCAAGACAATGCGGAAACTCTGCAGGTTGGAGACCTGACGCTTGTTGATCTCGCGGTTGAACAGCGCCAGTTGATGTTCAAGGCTGTCGTAGTCGCTGCGGATGTTGCGCAGGGTCCGGGCGATGTCGGTAACGGCCGCACGACGGGCCTTGCCAAGGGTCAGGGCTTCGTCGGTGCGGTGTGCGTAAGCGTTGATCAGCAGTTGCAGGCGACGCTCCATGTCGTCTTCGCTGTCGAACTTGGCCACACCCTTGAGGCGGACCTGAGCGTACAGCGCCTCGATCTGACCATCGCTGCGCTGCAAACCCTGCCAGCTGTCCTGATAGTCATTGAGCAGCGGCAGCAGGTTGTCCATGGAATCGTCGATCGGGTCCATGAACGGTGTACCGAACGGCAGATCTGCGGGCAGCAGCTGACGGCGGCGCAGGGCGTCGTCGAGGGTGCGTTGCTTGGCTTCCATGTCGCCGATCTGCCGGCCGACCAGTTGCAGTTTGGCCGACAGTTGCTGGACGCGTTCGGTGAAGGCGTCGCTGGAACGCTTCAACTCGTCCTGCGCCGCTTCCATCTGCGTCAGCTGTTCCAGCTTGTCGCCTTCCTCGGCGCTCAGGGTTTGCGCGCGGCGGAAATCTTCCAGCGCTTTCTGCGCATCCAGCACTTGCTGGTACAGCGCTTCGGTCTGGGTCTTGCTTGCGGCGCGGTCGGCGGCCACGGCCTGTTGGGTTTTCAGTTGCTTGAGTTCTTTGTCCAGACGCTCTTTCTGATCGCGTAATGCCGCGCGGTCAGCCAAGGCTTGCAGCGCCGGCGGCTCGATGTGCGAGATGTCGATGGACAGGCCCGGTACTTCGAAGCGCTCGCCTTTGAAGCCATCGAGAATCAGCTCCATGGATTTGACCCACTGACCGTCCTCGTCCAGCGTAATACCGTGCTCACCCAGCGGCAGGCTGAACAACGCGCTGTTGAACAAACGCATCAGGCGCTCGACATCCTGTTGCGAGAACTCCTCGCGCAGACGGGCATAGCTGTTGTTGTCGGCGTGATCGAGTTGCTGCTTGACCGACTTCAGGCGTTTTTCCAGATCCCGCAGACGCTCTTCCAAATCTTCGGCGCTGAACTGTCGCGACTGCGCCAGCGCACCCGCCAGTTCATCGTGCGCGTCCTTGGCCGCGAGCAGTTGCTGCTCCAGGACTTTGACGTCATCGACCAGCGCGAAGCGATGCTTGAGCACCGACAACTCGCCGAGCCAGCGCTGGATGCCGGTGATTTCCCGCTCCAGGCGCATCAGCTCTTGAGTGCCGCCACGCTGATCGTTTTGCAGCGCGTCCTGCTCGTTGCGGTAGTGCTCGGCCTGAATCGTCAGCTCTTCCTTGCGTGCACTGGCGTAGTCCGACCAGGTGCCGAGCAGGGAGTCGAGCAGCGGCGAGATCCGGTGCAGTTTGCCGCGCAGGATATTGCGCTGGGTCACACCTGCCGCAAGGGCTTCGACCAATGGGCCGGCAGTGACCAGCGAGTTGTAGTCCTGCTCCATGCGTCGTACATCGCGGAACGCTTCTTCGCACGCGGCGATGTAGTCGACGCTACCGGAACGCAGGCTGTGTTCGAACGCATCGAGAAACAGCTGCTTGAGCTTGGCCGCGGTGATTTCGCGCATGTGCAGCAGGTTGATGAACAGTGCGCGGAACGTCTTGAGGCTCTGCTCGCTGGTGGAGCGCAGCGGGATCAGCGTCAGGTCCAGCGGGATCGAGGTGTGGCCGCCGACCAGCAAGCGACGCAATTCATCAGGCTTGAGTTCGTAGGCTTTCAGGCCTTCGCGCTCAAGGTTGGTGAACAATTCTTTCTGACGCAGGCAGGTGTCGTTTTTCTGGTAATGGGCCAGGTCCAGTTTGCCGGCGTAGGCAAAGAACTGGTGACCGAAACCACCGCCCGGGCCGCGACCAACCACGCCGATCACATGTGGACCGTGAGGCAGCGAGACTTCGACCAGGATGTAACTGGTGTCCGAGGCGAAGTAGAAACGACGGGATTGTTCCAGGCTGTACTTGCCGAAACTCATGTCCGACATGCGCGCCAGAATCGGGAACTGCAAGGCGTTGATAGACGCGGATTTACCGAGGTTGTTCGCGCCGTAAACCGACAACGGTTCTTCCAGCGGGAACAGGCCGAGGCTGTAACCGGCGGTGTTCAAAAGGGCGAAGCGGCGAATGCCGTAGCGTTCCTTGCTCATGCGTCGGTCTCCTGTTCTTCGGCGATGGCGCGGGCCATGGCGTCTTCTTCGCTTTCTTCTTCGAAGTCACTGAGGTCTAGCGGATCATCGGTTTGCAGCAGTTTTTCGTCGCTGTCGTCGTCGATCAGAACCGGCACCGGCAGAGGCAATACGCTGTGCAGGCTGGCCGCCAGATCACGGTCCTGCTGGACCGACAGGCAGACATCGAGGAAACGGTGCATCGGCGGCAGGAAACGGTAGATGCCGTTTTCTTCACCGGCAAAACCGAGCTGAGTCATGCGGCGCATGATTTTTTCTTCAAGTTCTTCGACGGTCTGCACTTCGGCCTGAATGAACAGGTCGCGGTATTTCTCCAGCAGCGATGGCAACTCATCGCGGCCGAGGCTGCCACCGTCGAGCACGGCGACCGGGTCACGGCCCTGATCGGCCAGATGTTCGACGAGGATGAAGGTGAACAGCGCCAGACGTTGCGCGGTCTTGTTCACCGCTGCCGCCGCGAGGTCCGGGACGAAGTAGTAGAAACCGCGGGTGTCGCAGACCAGTTCAAAGCCTAGAGCCTTGAACAGCGTGCGGTACTGGTCCTGGAAGTTCGACAGTTGCGCGTACAGCTCCGGGTCGCGGCGGCTGATGTGGTAGCCCTTGAACAGCTCGCGAAAGATCGGCGCCAGCTGGGACAGTTCGTTTAGATCAAGATGCATGTGGGATGCTCGCAGAATCCTCGGCGGCGGTGTCGCGGGCCGAGAGCAGGGCGAAGGAGCGCAGGCTGACCTGATGCTCGTGAGTGTGGTAATCGCGGCGTTCCAGACGCTCGCGTGTGAAGCGTTTTTCCCGCGACAGACGCGAGAACCAATAAAGCAATTCGTCGGTGGCGCCGTCCGGCTCCTGCTCCAGTAGCCAGGTCATCAGGTCCGGCATCGGCAGGGCGTCTTCGCAGCGTTCGAGCATTTCCCGAACCGTACGTGGCGCGCGCGGCGCTTCGCCTTTCTGCGTCTTGTGGGCCTTGGGGAAACGCGCCGGTTTCGGCTCGAAACGCGCCAGGGCGTAAACGTAGGCTTCGACCTGACTGGCGCTGCCGAGGAAGGTGCTTTGCGGGCGGGTGAACATCGGCATCGCCGCTTGTGGCACCGCATCAATGCCTTTGCGACGAATGGCCGACAAGGCCAGCGCCGCGCCACGGGTCACGGCGTTGTGCCGACGGGCTTCTTCGCGCAGCGGCAGCAACAGCTCGCGAGCATGACGCAGCGTCAGCTGGGCGCTGGTCTGCATTTCGAGGATGCGCGCGTGGGTGCGCAGCAGCATGTCGTCATCGACCAGATGGCCGAGGCGCTGCTGCTCCGTGAGCATCTTCAGCAGAACGTTCTCGACCTTGCGCACGCCTTGTTCGAAGGCGCCGTCGGCGTTCACCAACTGAATCATCGGCTCGACGTATTCGTCCCAGGTCGCCAGTACTTCAGCGTAACGCTGACGCAGGGGAATCTGCCGGTCGCTGGTCTTGGCGCGCTCGGCGACGGCCACCAGGGCCTGTTCGTCGTTGGCGAGTTTCTTCAACACGTCCCGTACGCGCATGTCGAGCAGGCGCAACTGGCGCGCCAGGTCGTGGCCGTCGCGGATGTCGAAGGCGTCCTGGATATAACCGGCCAGGCGCTCGAGATGGCGCAGATAGGCTTCGATCTCCAGGCACAGGCCCAGACGGTGCTCACGGCGCAGGTAGGCGAGGAAGTCGTGGATCTGCGCATTGAGCTCGAAACGGTTCGGGCTTTTCGCCACGGGAACCAGAATGTCGAGGCGGATCCACACGTCCAGCAGGCTGGTGATGTCCTGCGGCGTACTGTCGAGTTGCTGGGCGGCCAACTGTGAACGCAATTCGTTGAGGCTCAGAGTGCCTTGGTCGAAGTGCTCGCACAGTGGCTCCAGAAGTGCCCAGTGTTCAGCGAGGGCGCGCAAGACGCGCTTGGGTTCGATCATCGGAATGGCCGGCTGGTTGGCGATTAAAAGTCGCGATTGTACTGCATCACGCCCGTTGCGATTCACTCTCGGGACGGACAGTTGGCTTTCTATCGATCAAGCGTGGGCGATCTTGAGCGAAGGGCGGTAGAATCACCGCACTTTAGTTATCCACAAGTGGCCGACCTTTGCTTATCGAGTCCCGTCGTCGCGCTTATTTGACCGCCATGCAGGTGGTCAACTGGCTGCCGCGCACCGAATTGCCCTTTGCTGCGCCCTCGCGCCCTGAGCTGCTGGAGATGCCCGAGCCGTTGGTCGTCGCGCCGGTTGCTCCGGTTGCGCCCGCGCCTGTGGCTGATTCGCCGGTGGAACCGCTGGTCAAACCGGCCGAACGGGTGAAAATCGAGGTGCCACGGCCATCGCTGGCCAGCACGCGCACGAATGCCAAGGTTGAAGAAGAGGCCGCTCCGGTTGTGGCCAGGGCGCCCGTCGTGCCGCCACCGCGTTTCGCCCTGCAATTGCTGCGGGCCGGGCGTTGCCTGCTGTTGGTGGAGTTACCCACAGGCGAATCGTTCCAGACCCGCGACCCTGCCTATCTGTTGCTCAAAGACATGCTGCGCGCCGCCGGTCTGCCGGACAGCCCGCAGATCGTCGGCGAGCCGGTGCGTTGGCCGCTGTTGTCTCGGGGCACCATGGATCAAGGCCCGGAAGCGGCTCGCGACTTCGTGCAAGGTTTCCTCTCGGCCCGGCTGGAAGACGCACCGTGTGTCTGCGTGTGGCTGATCGGCCTGCCGGCGGTGCGTTTCGCCGGTGAGGCGAACGCCGAATCCTTCAACCGTGAACTCCAGGTCGAAGGCCTGGGCTCGGTCTGGGCCCTGCCGGGTCTGGAATTATTAATGGAAGAGCCACAGCGTAAGGCTGATGTCTGGCAAGCCATGCGTCGGCTGATGGCGCGTTGGAAAGAATCGAATGAGTGACGCTGTATCGTTCCGCCCGATGACCGAGGCGGACCTGGACGCTGTACTGAAAATCGAATATGCGGCTTACAGTCATCCCTGGACGCGCGGGATTTTTCTCGATGGACTGGGCAAATATCAGATATGGCTGATGTTTGAAGGCCAGCAGCAGGTCGGCCACGGGGTGGTGCAGATCATCCTTGATGAAGCGCATCTGCTGAACATCACCGTCAAACCGGAGAACCAGGGCCGTGGCCTGGGCTTGACGCTGCTGGAGCATTTGATGTCCCGGGCGTATGACGCCAAGGCGCGGGAGTGTTTTCTGGAAGTGCGCGACAGCAACCGTGGCGCGTTCAAGTTGTATGAGCGTTATGGGTTTAACGAGATTGGTCGGCGGCGCGATTACTACCCGGCGGTGGGTGGGCGTGAAGATGCGGTTGTAATGGCCTGTACCCTCGTCGATTGAGCTGTTTTAAAAGCTTCGCGAGCAAGTCGAATCGTCGCACCGCCGCTCCCACATTGAATCGGTGTCGTACACGAATGCTGTGATCGACTGGAATCAATGTGGGAGCGGCGGTGCGACGATTCGACTTGCTCGCGAAGGCGGCTTGTCAGGCGCTAGAGATCAACGATTACCGTCCATCGGATCCCGCCGCGCCAGTTCCTCTTCATCCAGCCCATTCCCCCCGCCGATGTCGTCTTCATCGACAATGCTCAAATCCCAGTCGGCCTGGCCACCTTCACCCGCTTCGTGGGCGTCCCGTGCGCCGTCTTCACGGATCAGGGTTTCCGGGCTCATGTCGTCGTCGGTAGACTCATGGTCATCGGTCGAGGCCCCGGTCATGCCGGCTTCACGTACGCGTTCGCGAGGCATCAGGCGTTCACGCTCCGATTGCGTCAGCTCGTCGCCGATTTTGGCGCTGGGTTCTTCCTCGTCGAAATCCAGCTCATGCATCGAACCCATGCGGTCTTCGTTGTCATCGATGGGCCCGGGTTGCGCCGCATCGTACGGACGTCGTGATTCAGTCATGGTAATTCCTCATACTGTAGGCCTTACTACGGTGGACCCCCTGGGCAGCTGAGAATTCCTCCGGCATGGAAAACCGGGTATCTGCATCTGGCGCGTGACCCCGACAGAGGGTTGTCTGTCATAGAAGCGCACCATTCTCGAGGCTTCATTGCATGAACGAATTACAAGATCTGATTGATAACAACGAGCGCTGGGCTGACGCGATCACCAAAGAAGATCCTGATTTCTTCGCCAAGCTGGCCCGTCAGCAAACCCCGGAATACTTGTGGATCGGTTGCTCCGACGCCCGGGTGCCGGCGAACGAGATCGTTGGCATGCTGCCAGGCGATCTGTTTGTACACCGCAATGTGGCCAACGTAGTGCTGCACACCGACCTCAACTGCCTGTCGGTGATTCAGTACGCGGTCGACGTGCTGAAGGTCAAACACATCCTCGTGACCGGCCACTATGGTTGCGGCGGCGTGCGCGCCTCAATGCAGGACCGTCAGTTGGGCCTGATCGACGGCTGGCTGCGCTCGATTCGCGATCTCTATTATGAAAAGCGCGAAGAGCTCGCCAAATTGCCCACTGAAGAAGAGCGGGTCGACCGCCTCTGTGAATACAACGTAATCCAGCAAGTGGCCAACGTCGGGCACACCAGTATTGTGCAAAACGCCTGGCACCGCGGGCAGAGCCTGTCTGTCCACGGCTGCATCTATGGCATCAAGGACGGTCGCTGGAAAAGCCTGAACGCCACCATCAGCGGTTTCGAGCAGTTGCCGCCGCAATACCGTCTGCGTCCGGTCGAGGCGTTGTAACGCCCTTCAGCATAGACTTCGCCGGCGCCAGTGTTGCAGAAACAACTGGCCGTCGGCGTTCGGCGGTTCATCGTAGCCGGTGATCCAGCCACGGCAGTCGAACGAACCGCACTGGCAGGCGAACTGACGCATGAGTTTGTCTTCGGTGGTGGCGTAGTCCATCGTCAGTCGATCGCCTTTTTTGATGTCCTTCAGCGCCCACAACCACAGCTCGCTCATGTCGAGAAATACGTTTGGGTCGCAGGAGTGTCGCAGCAGCCCGCAGAAGCGCGGGTCGTAGACATGGATGCCACGGGCCAGTTGCCGGGTATGCCGACAGCGATAAGGCAGCAGGTGCCCCGACGCCCGACAAATTCGGCTGATGCGTGGGAAATCCCGAAGTACTGCGACGGCTGCGGCCGATCCGTGGGTATTGTCGATAATCTCGAAGTCGGCCCTGGAGGGGAATCCAAGGCGAACGGGCAGCTCCGCAAATGGATAAATCCCATCGGGAGGGTGTGCCAGCGTCTCGTGCGGGGCGTGGGTTTTCATAACGATCCTTGTTGGCTGGGTGCTGCGACCTCCATCAGCTGACGATCCTGTCAGCTCTGCAGCACATGGGTGCGATTCAAGCCTCTCGCAAATGAAACGGCCGGTCTACTGTCATAAGTGACAGTAGACCGGCCGTTCATCGTTTTACAGGGCCGGGGCAGGGATCGCCGTTTCGGGGATCGGTGCTTTCAGCTGTTTGAGCTGAGATTTGATCGGTGCCGTTGCGCACTTGGCCACGGCTTTGTCAGGCGTCAGGTTGCGGATCGAGGTGTAGAACAGCCGGCAAGTTTCTTCTGTGTTGGTCACTTGCCAGTTTTGGGTGCAGGTTCTCAGTTCAAGGTCAGGATTAGTGTCCGGTTGGCGACCCATGGCGGCCTGCCAGCACGCGGCACTCAAATCCTGCCCCATGACTTTAAGGCCAGCCGCGTCCGCCTTGGCCTGGGCATCTTTGCCGGTATAGCTTTCCGGGTCGGCGGCGTACCAAATGTAGCTTGGGTGGTTGGAACCCAGCACTGGCACTTTTACCCCGTCGCTCGGACTGATGCTGACCAGGCCCAGCACGTTCACGGTCGGCCCGTATTGCTGCTTGATCCAGTTACGCACCGGCGCGCCAAAGGCGACCATCGGCAACGCCGCACCACTGGCGTTCTGGCTGAGTTGCTTGACCATGGTGGTCTGGTAGTCCTTGAAGTAGTCGTAGACGCCTTCCAGATCCTTGCCAGCGTTTGATGGTGCAGCTATCGGTGCAATGTCGATGATGGTCTGGTAGCCCGGCGTCTGGTCGGCCGGAACTTTGTTGACAGTCAGCAGCGTGGCCCAGCGATCGGTGGTGGCGGATCGCAGGTAATCCTGAGCCTGGGTCAACGAATAGTCGGGTGGGAAGTGCAACAGTTCAATGCTTTTGCGGTTTTCCAAGGCCATGCCCAGTGGCAGAAACAGATACCAGCTGTAAGCCCACTTGCCATCGGCATTCAGCTTGCTGGCGCCGGTATAGGCCAGATCACCGGCATCGAGCAGCGCCGCCAACGGTTTTTCATAGCCATGGGGCACGCCGCTGATTTCGGCATAGAGCTGATTGTTATCGGTTTTGACCAGCACTTTCGCCGTGCTGTAACCATCGCGCTGCACGCTTTGAGTCAGGTAATGCTCGACCGTTTGCTCCAGCGTCCAGTTGCGAAAGCAGATCACGTTGCAGTTGTTGGGGTAAGCGAACAGGCGGGTGACGCGTTCGGTACTGCCCAGTTTCAGGTCGACATCGGCATGGGCGGCGGCGCTCAGGGTGAGGGCCGCGAGGGTGAGTCCTGCAAGTTTGAACATGCTCAGATCCTTTTCAGCGTGGTCCCGTTAATTGGGGTACGCGCCATACTGGATCAGCGGCGTTACACAGAATAGTGGTTGCGTGTAGTTTTTTTGCGTAGAGCCTGTGGTGTGTACGCCAGGAACACTCGGTTATGGTGTCCGGCCCGGGCTTGATGTCTGTGGGCCGGACGGAGGTTGAAGCGTTACAACAGCTTTAGTGCCAGATGAGTACCGGCGCGCAAGTACTCGACCTGTGCAAATACGGCATCCTTGACGAGGGCCTCTCCTGTATCGGTCAGTTTGGCTTTTTTGGCATCGATGATGGACGTTTGCGTCAATTGCATGACTACATCCATCGCTTTTTGAAGGGCGGTCAAATTGTTGTGCTGGCCGAACTCGCGGACGACAGCGTCCATACGGCGATCTGCATCATCACGCAGCTTTTTGTATTCAACGACTGAAACCCTACCGTCCTGGTAAATCTCGTTAATCATCTCTTCCAGCGTTTTCGAAACTTAAGACATGTGTTTGTTCATCCTTGGTCAGTGCTGTCTTGCTTTAAAAAGTGTGTGAGCTGTCGGAGTTTACTCAGCGATTTATAGGTTGGAGATAAGAACTCTCCGGGTTTCATGTCAGGCGCAATCGAGCCTGTTTGTAGGATAAATCCAGGCGTTTGTTTCATGCTCAAGCAGGGTGAATGGATTGCACCTGCCCGCTGCAGGTGCAATCACCGATGTGTTACGGCATGACCGGTGCCGTATACGTCAGCGTCGTCCCCAACGCCCACAGCAGAAACAGCACCAGCGGCGTGTGCACCAGCAGTTGCACGAACGAAAACCCGATCAAGTCCCGCGCCTTCAACCCGAGCACACCCAACAGCGGCAGCATGTAGAACGGGTTGATCAGGTTCGGCAGGGCTTCGGCGGCGTTGTAGATCTGCACGGCCCAGCCCAGGTGGTAGTTCAGGTCGGTGGCCACTTGCATGACATACGGCGCTTCGATGATCCATTTGCCCCCGCCGGACGGGATGAAGAAACCGAGGATCGCCGAGTACACGCCCATCAGCAGCGCGTAGGTGTCATGGGACGCGATTTGTACGAAAAAGGTCGAGATGTGGTGAGCCAGCGTCTGAGCGTCAGTCCCTTTGACGGTAGTCATCAGCGCGGCGATCGAGCCGTACAGCGGGAACTGAATCAGCACGCCCGTGGTGGTCGGTACCGCGCGGGACACAGCGTCAAGAAAGCTGCGCGGGCGCCAGTGCAGCAGGGCACCGAGCATGATGAACAGGAAGTTGTAGGTGTTCAGCCCGGAAATAGCACTGATCGCCGGTTTGGTCGAGAACTCGTGGAACAGCCATCCTGCCGCCAGCAGCACCAGCAAAATCGTCAGCAGCGGGCTGTGTTCCAGCCATTCGCCGGGTCGGGTGCGCGGTTGCAACGGCGGCAGGTTAAAGCTTGGGTCGATGCCGCAGGCTTTGGCATCACGGGCCGAGTTCGGGCCGGGTGCAGTGGCGTAGGCAATGATCAGCGAGATCACGATCAGCGCCAGCAACATCACGCCGGACTGCCAGAGAAAGATCGTTTGCGTGAAAGGAATCACCCCGGTGATCGACAGAATCGACGGCGGCAGGCTGGCCGGGTTGGCCTGCAATTGCGCGGCGGACGAGGACAGGCCTAGGGCCCACACCGCGCCGAGACCCAGATAGGCGGCAGCACCGGCGGCACGGTAATCCATTTTCAGATCGGTTCGGCGGGCGAGGGCGCGCACCAGCAAACCGCCAAACACCAGCGACAGCCCCCAGTTCAGCAGCGACGCAACCATGGAGATCAACGCAACCCAGGCCACGGCCGAGCGGCCGTTTTTCGGGATCCGCGCCAGCCGGTCGATCAGTTTCACTGCCGGTGGCGAGCTGGCGACCACATAACCGCCGATCACTACGAAAGCCATCTGCATGGTGAACGGGATCAGGCTCCAGAAGCCGTCACCGAAGGCCATGGCGGCGTCGGTGGGTTTGGCGCCCATGAACAGGGTGGCCACGGCGACGATAATCACCGCCAGTGCGGCAAACACCCAGGAGTCTGGGAACCAGCGTTCGGCAAAACTTGAACAGCGCAGGGCAAAGCGGGCGGAGCGGGTATCTTCGATATCAGCGGCCACGGGGGGTACCTCGAATTTTTATGTTTGTTGTGGTCTTTGGGGCGGCGAAGGCCCGTCTAGACAGGCGCCAACAGTAAAACAATCGGTTCTATTTTGTGACGAAGTTTTACGAGTCTAGGACTTTGGTCTAACGGGTTGTCCGTTGGCGCGTTTGCGTAGACCATGGGCGCCTTGGTTTTTTGCCTATGCCAGAGTTCTTTTCATGACTGCCAACACCCACCCGCGTCCGGCGCCGTTCACCCGCTCGGATTACAAGACCCTCGGCCTTGCGGCCCTTGGCGGCGCGCTGGAAATCTACGATTTCATCATTTTCGTCTTTTTCGCCCTGACTCTCAGCCAGCTGTTCTTCCCGCCGGAAATGCCTGAGTGGCTGCGACTGCTGCAAAGCTTCGGGATCTTCGCTACCGGTTATTTGGCGCGGCCGTTGGGCGGGATTCTGATGGCGCATTTCGCCGACCGACTGGGCCGCAAGAAGGTCTTCAGCCTGAGCATCCTGATGATGGCGCTGCCGTGCCTGCTGATCGGCATCATGCCGACCTACGCGCAGATCGGTTATTTCGCACCGTTGCTGCTGTTGGCCCTGCGAATTCTCCAGGGCGCGGCGGTGGGCGGCGAAGTGCCGAGTGCCTGGGTGTTCGTCGCCGAGCATGCACCTGTCGGGCACCGCGGCTATGCCCTGGGTTTCCTGCAGGCCGGGCTGACGTTCGGTTACCTGATCGGTGCACTGACGGCGACGTTTCTGGCACAGGCGTTCACCCCGGCAGAAATCCTTGATTACGCCTGGCGGTACCCGTTCCTGCTGGGCGGTGTGTTCGGTGTAATTGGCGTCTGGCTACGTCGCTGGCTCAGCGAAACCCCGGTGTTCATGGCCATGCAGGCCCAACGTGATGCGGCCGTCGAACTGCCGCTGCGCACGGTCTTGCGTGAACACCGTCTGGCCATGCTGCCGGCGATGATCCTCACCTGCGTACTGACCTCGGCAGTGGTGGTGTTCGTGGTGATCACCCCGACCATGATGCAAAAAACCTTCGGCATGACCGCCAGCCACACCTTCGCCCTGAGTGCCTTGGGCATTGTTTTTCTGAATATCGGCTGCGTCCTCGCCGGGCTGCTGGTGGATCGCATTGGCGCTTGGCGAACGGTGATGCTCTATAGCCTGCTGCTGCCATTGGGTATCGGCGTGCTCTATACCTGCCTGATCATCGGTGGCAGCTGGATCGGTCTGGCGTACGCGGTGGCCGGCCTCGGTTGCGGGGTGGTCGGCGCGGTGCCGTCGGTGATGGTCAGCCTGTTCCCGGCGCGGATTCGTGTCTCGGGAATTTCCTTCACCTACAACATTGCCTACGCCGTCTGGGCGAGCATCACACCGTTGTTGCTGATCGGTCTGATGCCGTGGAGCCCATGGATCTGCGTGATTTTCAGCGCGGTGATGGGGGCTGTGGGGGTGAGCAGTGCCGCGTATTTCGGGACGCGGATGCCTAATGTCGGGAGCCGCAGCGTGGCTTCAAGCCAGGGCAAATCGTTGAAAGACTGCGTTAATCCGTAACAGGCATCCATATCCCGCGTAGCGGGGAGCGGAAAAAAGAATGGGCACGCCAACCAGGTTGGGTGCCCATTTTTTATGGGTGGCAGATTAGATGACGCGTTTTTGTTGTTTGGCGAAAATCGCTGCCATTTCTGGCTCATCCAGATGATCCAGCATTCTCTCCACCAACAAATGCACGCCGTCAGCCATGCGGCTGAGCGCCAGGGCTACGGAGCGGCGTGAACCGTCCACATCGTCGGCGAGGTTGGCGGCGATGGCGCTGATGGACAGTAAATCTTCCGAGGCATTGGCGAGAAGGGTTTCAGGGTTGATGCCCGGGCTGACGCTGAAGAGCTGGCCGTTACGTTTGGGTGGTTTGGGGTCGGCTGGTGGGAAGTGATGGTCGAGGGCGCGCTCGGCGGCTTCGTGAAGCTTGTTCGAATCGAGGGATTCGTAGGGCGATGCCGGATCGGTTTCCGGCGGATTTGGAGTTACCTTGAACATTGGCTCAATCCTCATATGAGTGAGGCTGCAACCCGTTCGCTACTAAACGTAAGGGTGGCAGCTGTGCACAGGTTAGTAGACCGATGAGCCAAGAAATCGGCGCGCCGAAGCGCCCTGCACACAACCGCCATCAAGTGCGGGCATGGGCTGCCTGCAAGATAGAGACGTTGTGCGTCTTGACATCGACGGGCTACTAAACCCGATCACTGATGGGCAGTGACAGGAACCAAGTTACCGACCGCCCCCAAGGCGCACAAGCCGGCGGATTCTGGCGTAGCCGTAGGCAACGACGCAAGATGTTGTAGCTTGCAGGAAGTAACCTTGAGCCGTTTTCAACACGTGCTGTCGAGCGGTGTTTAATTTCCGGAAATGTTGGGAAGAAACGATGTTCGACAACCATTCGGCTTCTGGCGACAAGACGCGCATCAACATGCCTAACTATTTTTGTAGGACAACCCTGAAACACTCTTCAGAAAATATCCCCAAGGCCGATGGTTAGGCTGCATGCCGCTTTCTATCCCTGTCCATCGGTGTATCCCATGTTCAATAAACGCTTGAAGCAGGAGCTGTCGGCTCTTCGCGAAGAACTCTCCAGCCTCCAGCAAGTGAAGGAAAGTCTGGAAAGCGAGATGCTGGTCCTGACCCTCGATGTCGATGGGCGGATTCAATCGGTTAACCAGAACTTCATCGGTGAGATGCTCTACAAAAGCAGCGACCTGATAGGGCGACACATCGAAGACATCGTCCCGACCCATGTGAAGTCGGACGAATTCCATCAGCGCTTCAAGGTCGCGTTGACCCGTGGCGAGCACTTTGCCGGCACGGTGCGCTTGTTGCGTGGCAATGGTCAGGAAGCCTGGCTGCGCTCGATCGTGCAGCCGGTTCGGTCTGCGGACGGGCGGATCAGACACTTCTCGATTTACTCCAGTGACCTGACCCGCACCATCGAGGCGTCTCGTGAGCATGAGAACCTGATCGGCGCGCTTGTGCGCTCCACGGCAGTCATCGAGTTTGACCTCAATGGCAACGTGCTGGCGGCCAACGAGCGGTTCCTCAGCGGCATGGTTTACAGCCTGGCGCAGATCCAGGGCAAACATCACCGCATGTTCTGCGAGCCCGAGGAATACAACAGCACCGCGTACCAGGACTTCTGGCGCCGCTTGAATGCAGGCGAGTTCGTCGCCGCCCGTTTCAAACGCATCGACAGCCACGGTCGCGTGGTCTGGCTGGAGGCTTCCTACAACCCGGTGGTCGATGCCAACAACACGCTCTACAAAGTGGTGAAGTTCGCCACGGTGATTACCGATCAGGTCAATCAGGAGCAAGCCGTCGCCGAAGCGGCCAACATTGCCTACGGTACCTCGCAGCAAACCGACAGCAGCGCGCAACGCGGGAGTGCGGTGGTGACTCAGGCGGTCAATGTGATGCGTAACCTGGCCACGCACATGCAGACCGCCGGCGAAGGCATCGAAGCGCTGAACGAGCAGTCGCTGGTGATCGGCACCATCGTCAAAACCATCAGCGGGATTGCCGAACAGACCAACCTGCTGGCGCTCAACGCAGCCATCGAAGCGGCTCGGGCCGGGGAGCAGGGGCGTGGTTTCGCGGTGGTGGCGGATGAGGTCCGGCAATTGGCTTCGCGCACCAGCCAGGCAACCGATGAGATTGTCGGCGTGGTGCGGCAGAACCAGGACATGGCGCGCAACGCCGTGGCGCTGATGACCGAGGGCAAACTCCAGGCTGAACAGGGCCTGGCGCTGGCGGCAGAGGCGGGGACGGTGATTGTCGAGATTCAGGACGGTGCACAGAAAGTGGTGAACGCGGTCGGGCAGTTTGCCAATCAGTTGTCGACTTGATGCCTGCCATCGCGGCGTAAATCGCTACAATCGGCGTTTTCCCCAGGAGCAGCCATCATGAGCGTTTCTCACCGCCGTCCGGTTCCCTTGGCCAAGGCGTATCGTCTGCTCAATCACGGCCCGACCGTGCTGGTCAGCGCGGCTCATGACGGCCAGCGCAACATCATGGCGGCGGCCTGGGCCATGCCGCTGGATTTCGAGCCGCCGAAAATTGCCGTGGTGCTGGACAAGTCCACCTGGACACGGCAATTGCTGGAGGCTTCGGGCACGTTTGTGCTGAATGTTCCCTGCGCCGCCCAGGCCGATATCGTCCAGACCGTGGGTTCGACGTCCGGCCTGGAATTGACCCGGGAGAAAGGCCGGGACAAGTTCCAGGTCTATGGCTTGCCGACCTTCAGCGCTGAATTGATCGATGCGCCGATGCTCGAAGGCTGCGTCGCCTGGCTGGAGTGTCGACTGCTGCCGGAGCCCGGCAATCATCAGCAGTACGATCTGTTCCTGGCTGAAGTGATTGCCGCTCAGGCAGACGAGCGGGTGTTCAGTGACGGTCGCTGGCACTTTGAAGGGCAAGACGCGTTGCGCACCTTGCACCATGTGGCGGGCGGGCATTTCCTGAAAATCGGCGATCCAGTGGACGGCAAGGTCTTGCAGGCGTAAGCAGCCTGCCTTTCACACCCAGACGTCATTCTGCACAGTGCGCTCGCCACCTTCGTTACCTGTGTTCAGCACGCCCTTGGGTTCGATCAGCAGGAGTTTCACCTCCTGCTCGGCGAACGGTTTGTGCTCGACACCTTTTGACACCACATACATTTCGCCGGCGTTCACCAGCACGTGGCCATCGCGAAAGTCGATACGCAGTTGTCCTTCGAGAACGATGAAGGTTTCGTCGGTATCCAAGTGATCGTGCCAGATGAAATCCCCCAGCAGTTTCACCACCTTGAACTGGTAGTCATTCATTTCGGCGATGACCCTGGGCGTCCAGTACGGGCCGATCCTGGCGATTTTTTCAGCGAAATTCAGGCTTTCGTAAGCTTTCATGCAGCAGCTCTCGTGGTTGATCGTGCATCCACGATAGCCGGCGCATCGGCGTGCTTCTTGAACGATCGTGCGGGCTCAGCGGCGGTGCATTTTCATCCAGCGGGCCGGCGACAGTCCGTAGGTTTTGCTGAACTGCCGGGTCATGTGGCTCTGATCGGTGAAGCCGGCGATCAGCGCGGCGCTGACCAGTGACTGGCCCTGGATCAACAGCGAGCGGACCAGGTCGAGGCGGCGCATGGTCAGGTATCGATAAGGGCTGGTGCCGAACAACAGGCGAAAATCCCGCGACAGACTCCAGCGATCGCGACCGCTGTGTTGCGCCAGTTCCTCCAGTGTCACGGTGCGATCCAGCGCGCTGTGGATGAATTCCCGCGCGCGTTCGGCGGCCACGTAGTCGAAGCTCTGGCGGGTAGCCGGCACGCCGGAAACGCTGTTCAAGGCTTGGGCCAGATCAAACAGCGCATCCTGCTCTTCGAGAGGGTCGAGAGGGCAATCGAGGCTTCGCAGCAGCACGGCGGTGGCGGCGAACAAACGTGGATCGGCTGACAGGCCGGTCTTGATAAACGGCAACGGCTGGCCGCCGAGCATTTGCTGGATCAGCGCCGGTTCGATGTACATCATTCGGTACTGGAACCCGGTCTCGGTGCCGGCTTCGCCATCGTGAACTTCGTCCGGGTGCAGCACCATGGTCCCGCCCGGCAGACTGTGGCGCCAGCCACCGCGGTACTGAAAACTCTGCACCCCCGCCAGGGTATGGCCGATGGCGTAGGTGTCGTGGCGGTGAAGGTCGTAGCCGTGCCCTGCAAAAAACGCCTCGAAACGTTGAAGCCCGCCAACGTCGGGCGCGCGGTGGAACCAGTCGATAGCGGGCGTTTGCTTGGCCATGGTGGTGTTGCCTTGAACTCGATGCTGAACACGTTACCCCACTCACCAACCGCTTGTCTGCTGCCGATCGAATCACCAGGCTGGTAGAAAATCCCCGACTAATGTTGCAAGGTGTTGCATATTTTTTAAGCCACGAAGGCGCCCCACATCATGGAAATATCCCACCTGAGCTACGCCGCTCCGTTGTTGTCGTTGGCGCTGTTATGGACAGTTGCGGTGGTGACGCCGGGGCCGAACTTCTTCAACACCGCGCAACTGGCTGCCAGTTGCTCCCGGCGCCACGGTGTCGTCGCCGCACTGGGCGTGGCCACGGGCACGGTGCTTTGGGGGTTGGCGGGTGGCCTGGGCATCAAGTCGCTGTTCAGCGCCGCGCCGACGCTCTACCTGAGCTTCAAGATTGCCGGCGGTTGTTACCTGATCTATCTGGGTTTGAAGCAGTTCAAGCGCAAACCACCGAGTGTGCCGGGCGATAACGGCTCGCTGAATGTCGCCGGTCGCACGCTGCTATCGGCTTATGGCCGGGGCTTTGTGGGCAACATGACCAATCCCAAGGCCGCGCTGTTCGTTGCTACGATTTTCGCCACGGCCATGCCGGCCTCACCGCCACCGATGTTGCTGGCGCTGGCCGTGCTGACCATGGCGACCTTGTCATTCAGTTGGTATTGCAGCGTGGCGTTGCTGTTTGCCAGCCGGCGGGTCGCGGGTGCTTATGATCGTTCGCGTAAATGGCTGGATCGCTTCGCCGGCAGTTGCTATCTGCTGTTCGGCGCGCATCTGGTGGCCAATCGTTGAGGAGTTCTGAATGAGCAAACTGCGGGTGGGCATTATTTTTGGCGGCCGTTCGGCTGAACATGAAGTGTCGCTGCAATCGGCGAAAAACATCGTCGATGCGCTGGACCGTTCGCGCTTTGAACCGGTGCTGATCGGCATCGACAAGCAAGGCCACTGGCATCTGAACGACCCTTCGAACTTCCTGCTCAACCAGGAAAACCCGGCGTTGATCGCCCTTAACCAATCCAACCGCGAACTGGCCGTTGTGCCGGGCAAGGCCAGTCAGCAATTGGTGGAAACCTCCAGTCAGGAAATGCTCGGGCACGTCGATGTGATCTTCCCGATCGTCCACGGCACTCTGGGCGAAGACGGTTGCCTGCAAGGCTTGCTGCGCATGGCCGATTTGCCGTTTGTCGGCTCCGACGTGCTCGGTTCGGCCGTTTGCATGGACAAGGACATCAGCAAGCGCCTGCTGCGTGACGCCGGGTTGGCGGTTACGCCGTTCGTCACCCTGACCCGCGCCACCGCGGCCCGCACCGGGTTCGCCGAGGTGCAAGGCAAACTCGGCTTACCGCTATTCGTCAAACCGGCTAACCAGGGATCGTCCGTGGGCGTCAGCAAGGTGAATGACGAAGCCGAGTACGCGGCAGCAGTAGAACTGGCCTTGGGTTTCGATGAGAAAGTCTTGGTCGAGTCCGCCGTCAGCGGCCGCGAGATTGAATGCGCGGTGCTCGGCAATGAAGACGCCATCGCCAGCGGTTGCGGCGAAATAGTGGTGCGTAGCGGGTTTTATTCCTACGACAGCAAATACATCGATGCTCAAGCGGCGGAAGTGGTGGTCCCGGCAAACATCCGCCGCGAGGCCAGCGAACGCATCCGTGCCCTGGCCGTCGAGGCGTTCCAGGTGTTGGGCTGTTCCGGGCTGGCGCGGGTCGACGTGTTCCTGACCGACAGCGGCGAAGTGCTGATCAATGAGATCAACTCGTTGCCCGGCTTCACCCGCATCAGCATGTACCCCAAGCTATGGCAGGCCACTGGTATGACTTACAGCGAGTTGGTCAGCCGTTTGATCGACCTGGCGCTGGAGAAGCATCAGGCGCGACAGGCGCTGAAGATCTCTCGCTAGGCTTAATCCAGCGCGCAGTGAACTTTGAAGTTGTCATCCAGTTCGACGGCGACGATCACGGCGTCTCATATCATTTTGGGTATCTCGGCCTGATTCGTCTGCTGACGCAACCGCTTCGATTCATACGCTTCGATCAGCGTGATCATAATGTCGAAGTAATCACCCTCAGGGGTGCCAGGCTCTGGTTCGTTGTCGAACAGCGCTGACACGTTCTTGAGGGCTGCACGATAGTCCTCGTCGGTGTGAATGGGGCGGATGTTCATGGGTTACTCCATCTCGACGGTATCAGCGTCGATTGCGTCGTACTGTTTGGGAGTGCCGACTCTATCCAAGAAGCAGTCATTTGTAGGTAGGACAAAGCTGCGCGAAGTGGCCGATCAGGATGTATCGGGTGTAAAAAAGGGCCTACCTCCCGGTAAGCCCTTGCTCATTCCCGCGTACGACTCAATCCCCCAACGCCGCCCCCTCGCGCCGCGGATCAGCCC
>NZ_JAHBDP010000135.1:0-150126 GCF_019956495.1 Pseudomonas sp. BF-B-26
CGATGTAACAGTCAACATCAATGCTGAATGTTACATCGCTTTCGCGAGCAAGCCCGCTCCCACAAGGTTTCTCGGGTGTATCTGGAACCCGGTGTTACAGGTCGCCGTAACCCAGCGAACGCAAGGCGCGTTCATCGTCGGACCAGCCGCCTTTCACTTTCACCCAGAGGTTGAGCATGATCTTGGAGTCGAACAGCAACTCCATGTCCTTGCGTGCCTCGGTGCCGATGCGCTTGATCCGCTCACCCTTGTCGCCAATGATGATTTTCTTCTGGCCGTCGCGTTCAACGAGGATCAAGGCATGGATGTGCAGGGTTTTGCCCTGTTGCTTGAACTCTTCGATTTCGACGGTGATCTGGTACGGCAGCTCGGCGCCCATCTGGCGCATGATTTTCTCGCGTACCAGTTCAGCGGCGAGGAAGCGGCTGCTGCGGTCGGTGATCTGGTCTTCCGGGAAGAAGTGATCGTTTTCCGGCAGGTAACCGGCAATCACACGCTCCAGCGTTTCGAGGTTATGACCGTGCTGCGCCGAGATCGGCATGATCTGCGCGTTCGGCAACTGTTCCTGCAACCAGGTCAAGTGCGGCATCAGTTCGGCTTTGTCTTCGATGCGGTCAGTCTTGTTCAGCGCCACGATCAGCGGACCGGTCACGTATTGAACGCGCTCGAGGACCATCTGGTCTTCGTCGGTCCACTTGGTGCGGTCAACCACGAAGATCACTACGTCGACGTCTTTCAACGCTGCCGAAGCGGTCTTGTTCATGTAGCGGTTCAGGGCTTTCTCGCCCCCTTTGTGCATGCCGGGGGTGTCGACGTAGATCGCCTGCACGGCGCCCTCGGTCTTGATGCCGAGCATGTTGTGGCGAGTGGTCTGAGGCTTGCGCGAGGTGATCGCCAGCTTCTGACCGAGGATGTGGTTCAGCAGCGTGGACTTGCCCACGTTGGGACGGCCGACGATGGCGACATAGCCACAGCGAGTTGCAGTTGAATCAGTCATGGCCATTCTCCACGCCCAGAGCAATCAGTGCTGCAGCGGCCGCTACCTGTTCGGCAATACGACGGCTCACACCCTGACCTCGGCTTTTTTCATTCAGTAAGGTGATTTCACATTCGACGAAGAACGTCCGGCAATGCGGCTCACCCTGGATATCCACCACTTCGTAACGCGGCAGTTCGCAACCACGGGACTGCAAGAACTCTTGCAGACGGGTTTTAGGATCTTTGTTGGTGTCGACCAGCGTCAGGCCTTCGAACTCCCCGGCCAGCCAGGCCAGCACGCGTTCGCGTGCCATGTCCATGCCGGCATCCAGGTAGATCGCACCAATCAGCGCTTCAAGGGCGTCGGCCAGAATCGACTCGCGACGGAACCCGCCGCTTTTCAACTCACCGGAACCCAGGCGCAGGTATTCGCCCAGATCGAAACCGCGAGCCAGTACGGCCAGGGTCTCGCCTTTCACCAGGCGTGCGCGCAAGCGCGACAATTGACCTTCGCGGGCCAGCGGGAAGCGATCGAACAACGCCTCGCCAGCGACGAAGTTAAGGATGGCATCACCGAGGAACTCCAGGCGTTCGTTGTTACGCCCGGCAAAGCTGCGGTGAGTCAGGGCCAGGACCATCAGTTCCTGATCCTTGAAGGTGTAGCCGAGCTGACGCTCTAGACGGCTTAAGGAGACGCTCACGGTGTACCCACGCTGAGTTCGTGGCTGGATTCCACCGCCATCGCCGTGGTGCGGCGCAGGCTTGGGACAATTAACGCTGTGTTCAAAAATTACGTCCTGAATATCATTGTTTTCATGCGTCTGGCGCCGATTGTGCCGACTCCAGAAATGCATTCGGCGCTGTGTTCAACAGCGCCGTGTGTGATTACTTGATCAGGCCAACCCGCGAGAAATTCGGCAGGTGACTGAGTTTGGGTTCCGGCCAGCTCATCCAGACTGCAAAGGCCTTGCCGACGATATTCTTGTCGGGAACCATGCCCAGCAGATCCTTGGGAATGCTCGGATCATCCCAGTAGCGACTGTCGTTCGAGTTGTCGCGGTTGTCGCCCATCATGAAGTAGTGCCCGGCAGGCACGGTCCATGTATGGTCCGGCGATGCACGATAGCGGCTCATTTCCTTGCGGATCAGGTGCTCGGCGACGCCGAGTTTTTCCTTGTAGAGCTCAGCGCTGCCCAACGTGCCCGGCTCGGAGCCGACCAGTTGTTCGGCAATCGACTCACCGTTGACGAACAGACGCTTGTCGGCGGTGTAACGAATCTGGTCACCCGGCAGGCCCACCACACGTTTAATGTAGTTGACGTTCGGATCGCTCGGGTAGCGGAACACCATCACATCGCCGCGCTGTGGATCACCGACTTCGATGACTTTCTTGTCGATCACCGGCAAGCGGATCCCGTAAGAAAACTTGTTCACCAGAATGAAGTCGCCAACATCCAGTGTAGGTTTCATCGAGCCCGAAGGAATCTGGAACGGTTCCACCAGGAACGAACGCAGCACCAGCACGATGAACAACACCGGGAAGAACGACTTGCCGTATTCGACCAGCAGCGGCTCTTTGTTCAGTTTCTCGAGCACCACCATGTCAGCCTGGCTGACGCTACCCTGGTAAGAGTTAATGGCAGCCCGGCGCCGTGGCGCCAGGAACAGCAGATCGAGCAACGCCAACAGGCCGCAGACGAACACGGCGATGACCAGCAACAGCGGGAAATTTAGTGACATAGGACCTAACTATCCAACCTGAGCACTGCAAGGAAGGCTTCTTGTGGAATTTCCACGTTACCGACTTGCTTCATGCGTTTTTTACCGGCCTTTTGCTTTTCCAGCAGCTTTTTCTTACGGCTAACGTCACCGCCGTAGCATTTGGCCAATACGTTCTTTCTGAGTGCCTTGACGGAAGTCCGCGCAATGATCTGCCCGCCAATGGCGGCCTGGATCGCGACGTCGAACATCTGACGTGGAATCAGTTCTTTCATCTTCTCGGTCAGCTGGCGACCTTTGTAGTGCGCGTTATCCTTGTGCACGATCAACGCCAGGGCGTCGACCTTGTCACCGTTGATCAGCACATCCAGTTTCACCAGATTAGCCGATTGATAACGATCGAAATGGTAATCCAGCGAAGCATAGCCACGGCTGGTGGATTTCAGACGGTCGAAGAAGTCCAGGACCACTTCGTTCATCGGCAAATCGTAGGTCACTTGAACCTGGGTACCGAGGAACAGCATGTCGTGTTGCACGCCACGCTTCTCGATACACAGGGTAATGACGTTACCGAGGTGCTCTTGCGGCACAAGAATATTGGCCCGCACGATCGGCTCGCGCATGTCTTCGATCGAGGACAGGTCTGGCAGCTTCGACGGGTTGTCGACGTAAATCGTTTCACCGGTTTTCAGCAGCAGCTCGAAAATCACCGTCGGCGCCGTGGTGATCAGGTCCAGGTCGTACTCGCGCTCCAGGCGCTCCTGGATGATTTCCATGTGCAGCATGCCGAGGAACCCGCAACGGAAGCCGAAGCCCAGGGCGTCGGAGCTTTCCGGGGTGTATTGCAGGGACGAGTCGTTGAGCGTGAGCTTTTGCAGGGCTTCACGGAAATCTTCGAAGTCGTCGGAGCTGACCGGGAACAGGCCGGCGTATACCTGCGGCTGAATGCGTTTGAAGCCTGGCAGCACGTCGACGTCCGGCGTGGAGCTCAAGGTCAGGGTGTCACCGACCGGTGCACCGTGAATGTCCTTGATGCCGGCGATGATGAAGCCCACTTCGCCGGCCTTCAGGTCAACGGTAGCGGTGTGTTTCGGGTTGAAGACACCGACGCTGTCCACGAGGTGGATCTTGCCGGTGGACTTGACCAGGATCTTGTCGCCCTTCTTCACACGACCGTGGCGCACGCGAACCAGGGAAACAACGCCCAGGTAGTTGTCGAACCAGGAGTCGATGATCAGCGCTTGCAGCGGATCTTCATAGTTGCCGGTCGGCGCAGGAATGGTCTTGACCAGACGCTCCAGCACTTCGTCGACGCCCAGACCGGTCTTGGCACTGCACTCGACCGCGTCGGTGGCATCGATGCCGATGATTTTTTCGATTTCTTCTTTCACGCGGTCCGGATCGGCCTGAGGCAGGTCGATCTTGTTCAGGACCGGCATCACTTCCAGGCCCTGCTCAATCGCGGTGTAGCAGTTGGCTACCGACTGCGCTTCAACGCCCTGACCGGCATCGACCACCAGCAACGCGCCTTCACAGGCCGCCAGCGACCGGCTGACTTCATAGGTGAAGTCGACGTGGCCCGGGGTGTCAATGAAGTTCAGCTGGTACTTGATGCCATCGCGAGCGGTGTAATACAGGGTGACGCTGTGGGCCTTGATGGTGATCCCGCGTTCACGCTCCAGGTCCATGGAGTCCAGAACCTGGGCTTCCATTTCGCGCTCGGCAAGGCCGCCACACATCTGGATGAAGCGATCGGCCAGAGTCGACTTGCCATGGTCAATGTGGGCGATGATGGAGAAATTGCGGATATGACTCAAATCACTCACGGATCAACACTCAAAAAGGCTGCAGGCATAGCCCGCCGAAAAATAGCCGGGAATTGTACCTGATCCACGGCGCAAGCGTCACGTTCGCAGGTCAGACGGCGCCTACAAAAACGCCCCGGTCTTGCGACAGGGGCGTTTTGAGTGACCTGCAACGTCAGGAGAAACCCTGAATCAACCGGCCCGGCGCAACAACCAGACCCCGGCCAAGGCACAAACACCCGCCGGAATAAGCACCGCAAACAGTGGCGAGAAGCCGAAGACCAGGCTCGAAGGACCGAGCAAATCCTGAACGATACGGAAGGTGAAGCCCACCAGCACGCCAGTGAACACCCGCTGACCGAGGGTCACCGAGCGCAACGGACCGAAGATGAAGGAAATCGCCATCAGCACCAGCGCGGCGGTGACCAGCGGTTGCAACACCTTGACCCAAAATGCCAGCCAGTAACGACCATTGCTCAAACCCTGCTCAGCCAGGTAGTGGATGTACCCCCACAGACCACTGATCGACAGCGAATCGGGCGACATCACCACGGTATCCAGCAGTTGCGGGCTCAGCGCCACGTTCCAGCGCTCGACCGGAGCGGTCACCACTTCGGTGTTCTTGTCATGGAATAACGTGGTCGTGACATCGCTGAGCTGCCAGTGATCCTTGTCGAATTCGGCGCGCTTGGCGAAGCTCGAGGACAGCATGTGGCGCTGATCGTCGAAGCGATAACGGGTCACGCCATACAGCAAACCGTTTGGCTGCACGGAGTTGACGTGAATGAACTCGTCCCCCTGACGGTGCCACAGGCCATGCTTGGCGCTTTGCGCGTCGCCGCTGCCCTGGGCCAGGGAGCGATTGGCCTGAGCGGTGACTTCGGTGGCCGGCGCAACGTATTCGCCGATCAGCACACCCACCACCATCAGGATCAGCATTGGCTTCATGACCGCCCAGACGATGCGCCCGATCGACACGCCCGCAGCACGCATGATGGTCAGCTCGCTGTGACTGGCGAGACTGCCGAGGCCGATCAGGCAACCGATCAGTGCAGCCATCGGCAACATGTCGTAAAGACGACGCGGCGCGGTCAGCAGGACATAACTCAACACGTCGACCAAGGTGTAGGTATCGCTGACCTCACTCATTTCATCGATGAACGCGAACAGCGTCGCCAGACCGAGAATGATCCCCAGTACCGCCAGAATTGCCACGAACACGCTGCTACCAATGTAGCGATCGAGCTTATCCACGAGCCACCTCCAGCGCGCTGCGACGACTCGCCAGCCTCAACTGCAAGGTTTCCCAATAGAGCAAGCCCAGGCCGATGGCCAGGAAGATTGCATGCACCCACCACAACCCCAGAGCTGGCGGGATTTTGCCCTTTTCAAGGGCGCCGCGAGCGGCAATCAGGATGGACAGGTAAGCCATATATAGAAGAATCGCCGGCAGCAGCTTGAGGAAACGGCCCTGACGCGGATTGACCCGCGACAACGGCACCGCCATCAAGGTCACGATGAAGACCAGCAACGGCAAGGACAAACGCCATTGCAGCTCGGTATGCAAACGGATGTCATCGCTGCTGATCAGGGAACTGGTGGGCATCGCGTCACGGTCAGTCACTTCGTCGCTGACATCCGGCTTGGGCAGCAAGACGCCGTACTCCTCGTACTTGATCGCCCGATAGTCGGCCTGACCCGGATTGCCGTCATAGCGATAGCCATTGTCGAGAATCAGGTAACGGTTACCGTCGGGCCGAATTTCCTGACGGCCCTTCTCGGCCACCAGCACGGAAATCCCGCGATCCTTGTTATCGGAATTGACGTTTTTCTGCGAAATGAATACGCCGCCGAGGTTGATGCGATCATCCGACAGCGTTTCGGTGTAGGTCACCCGCGTCCCGTCACGCAGCGCCTGGAAGCGACCCGGCTCGAGGGTGTCGAACTCGGTCAGGGCATCCTGCTTGTTCAACAGCAACTGGAACTGATTGGCGCCTTGCGGTGCCAGGCTCAGGCTCAGCCATGCCACTACCAGTGCGACCAGGGTGGCTGGGAAAAGGGTCATGGCAAACAAACGCTGCTGGCTCATGCCGGTGGCCGACAGCACCGTCATTTCGCTTTCAAGGTACAGGCGACCGTAGGCCAGCAGGATTCCGAGAAACAGGCCCAAAGGCAAAATCAGCTGCAGGAAACCCGGCAGGCGAAAGCCCATGATCAGGAATAGCGAGCCCGGGTCCAGGAGGCCAGAGGCCGCCTGGGCGAGGTACTTGATGAAGCGACCGCTCATGATGATGACCAGCAGCACAGCGCTGACGGCGCTCAAGGTCAACAGGACTTCGCGGGATAGGTAACGGAAGACGATCAAACCAGACACTCCAGGGTTGTCAGGCTAAGGCGGCCAAACAAGCAAACGTATCAGACGGCCCGCAGGGCAGAGCTGCCGAAAAAGTTGGCGCATTATCCTGTGATTGGGTGCGCCTGTCACTGCGCATGCTCAAGCAGGCGGGTAAAGCGCTGAAGATCGTACAACCGAGGGTTGTCAGGCTCGGGGCACGAGGTTCAAACTGCGGCCTTTGTCGCGGGCCGTGACCTGCGTCTTTCAATTTATAAGCAAGCTCGAATGCATGCCGTCGAGCTCTTGCGTGTTGACCATTAATTCAGGGACCCGGACATGGAACTGGTTGTAAAAAGCGTTAGCCCAGAAACGTTGAAAACCGCCACTCTGGTGGTCGCCGTCGGCGAAGGCCGCAAGCTCGGCGCCGTTGCCAAACAACTCGACGAACTGAGCGGTGGCGCCATCAGCGCTGTGCTCAAGCGCGGCGACCTGGCTGGCAAAGTCGGTCAGAGTCTGTTGCTGCACAGCCTGCCGAACCTCAAGGCCGAACGCGTGCTGCTGGTGGGCGTGGGCAAAGACGAAGAGCTGGGCGACCGCCCGTTCCGCAAGATCATTGCCGGCATCCTCAACACCCTTAAAGGCCTGGGCGGCAGCGATGCGGTGCTGGCCTTGGACGAAGTCGTGGTCAAAGGCCGTGACAGCTACGGCAAAACTCGCCTGCTGGCCGAAACCCTGGTGGACGGCGAATACACGTTCGATCAGTTCAAGAGCCAGAAAGCCGAACCTCGCATCCTGAAGAAAGTCACCCTGGTGACCATCAAGGCTGCACAGGCTGAAGTCGAGCGCGCCGTGGCCCACGCCACTGCCATCGCCAACGGCATGGCGTTCACCCGCGACCTGGGTAACCTGCCGCCGAACATCTGCCACCCGACCTTCCTCGGTGAGCAAGCGAAGAACCTGGGCAAAGAATTCAAGAGCCTGAAAGTCGAAGTCCTTGATGAGAAGAAGATCAAGGACCTGGGCATGGGCTCGTTCTACGCCGTGGGCCAGGGCAGCGCCCAGCCACCGCGCCTGATCGTCATGCAATACAACGGCGGCAAGAAATCCGAGAAGCCGTATGCGCTGGTCGGCAAAGGCATCACCTTTGACACTGGCGGCATCAGCCTGAAACCGGGCGCCGGCATGGATGAAATGAAGTACGACATGGGCGGCGCTGCCAGCGTATTCGGTACGCTGCGTGCCGTGCTCGAGCTGAAACTGCCGATCAACCTGGTGTGCATCCTGGCCTGCGCCGAGAACATGCCGAGCGGCAATGCTTCGCGTCCTGGCGACATCGTCACCACCATGAGCGGCCAGACCGTGGAAATCCTCAACACCGACGCCGAAGGCCGTCTGGTGCTGTGCGACGCCCTGACCTACTCCGAGCGCTTCAAGCCGCAAGCAGTGATCGACATCGCGACCCTGACCGGCGCTTGCGTCGTTGCCCTGGGTTCCCACACGTCGGGCCTGTTGGGCAACAACGACGAACTGATCGGCCAACTCCTGAGCGCTGGCCAATCGGCTGACGATCGCGCCTGGCAACTGCCGCTGTTCGATGAGTACCAGGAACAGCTGGACAGCCCGTTCGCCGACATCGCCAACATTGGCGGCCCGAAAGCCGGCACCATCACCGCGGCCTGCTTCCTGTCGCGCTTCACCAAGAACCTCAACTGGGCGCACCTGGACATCGCCGGCACGGCCTGGACCAGCGGCGGCAAGGACAAGGGCGCCACTGGCCGTCCGGTTCCATTGCTGACCCAATACCTGCTGGACCGCGCCAAAGCCTGAAACCGATGACCTTGGGCCGCGTTGCTTTCGGGTGACGCCGCCCTTGGCTCAGGAACCGCAATGACCAAAGTCGACTTCTATATCCTGCCCAGCGCCGATCCTTCGGCGCGGCTGGACTTTGCCTGCAAGCTCACCGAAAAAGCCTGGCGCATGGGTCACCGCATCTATCTGCATTGCAGCGATGCTGTCCAGCGCGACGATCTCGATGCGCGTTTGTGGGCCTTCAAGGGCGAAAGCTTTGTGCCCCACGGCCCCGCCGAAAATGAGCCGGACGGTTTGATTGTGTTGGGCCTTGGCGATGACTGCGGTCCGCATCAGGACCTGCTGGTCAATCTCGCCCTGAAAGTCCCGGCATTCGCCAACAAATTCGCCCGAGTGGCGGAAGTGGTGGTGGAAGATCCGACGATACGTACGGCTGCGCGGGAGAGTTTCCGTTTCTACCGCGAACAGGGCTATCCTTTGCAAGATCACCGTTTACAGCGACTCTGAGCATTCCGATGGACACTCCAAAACCGCTGCAAAAGTCCGCGCACCTGCTGGACGACCTCGAGTCGATCCGTCAATTGCTCGGCGACGACAACCTGCAACCGCCCTTGCTCACCGACACGGTCGAGGAAGGTGACCAGGAACAGATTCCGATGCTGTTCGATACCGTCGGCGCCAGCCCGCCGATTCTCGAACCGACGCCACCCGCCCCAGCAGCCCCTGCCGCCCAACCGGCACCCGCCGCCAGCAAGAGCGCCGACGAGCTGCTGCACCTGGAAGACGAACTGCGCGCCGCCGCGCAATTGATCATGCAAGACGTGATCGACGACTTCGCCCCGCACATCGAAACCGAAATCAAACGCCGCCTCAGCGCGCGGATGGAACGCCTCCTTAGCCAATACGAATAACCCCCATCCCCTCTGTGGCGAGGGGATTTATCCCCGTTCGGCTGCGAAGCAGTCGTAAATCCTGTGAACGCGTTTTGCCCATTGAAACGCTGGGGTCGCTTCGCGACCCAACGGGGATAAATCCCCTCGCCACAACCTGCACCCGCTCGCCCTACGCCCCATGCCCCGCTATACTTGCCGGCTTTTCCTGAATAAATGCCAATAGGGTCCCGCCGCGCATGGATAAGACCTACCAGCCGCACGCCATTGAAACTTCCTGGTACAACACCTGGGAGTCAGAGAATTACTTCGCCCCGCAAGGCGCGGGCGAGTCCTACACCATCATGATCCCGCCGCCGAACGTCACCGGCAGCCTGCACATGGGTCACGGCTTCAACAACGCGATCATGGACGCCCTGATCCGTTTCCGCCGCATGCAGGGTCGTAACACCCTGTGGCAGCCGGGTACCGACCACGCCGGTATCGCCACGCAAATGCTGGTGGAGCGCCAACTCGAAGCCCAGGGCCAGAATCGTCACGATCTGGGCCGTGAGAAATTCCTCGAGAAAGTCTGGGAATGGAAGGATCAGTCCGGCGGCAACATCAGCCGTCAGATCCGCCGTCTCGGCTCGTCCGTGGACTGGGGCCGCGAGCGTTTCACCATGGACGACGGCCTCTCGGAAGCCGTGAAAGAAGCCTTTGTGCGCCTGCACGAAGACGGCCTGATCTACCGCGGCAAGCGCCTGGTCAACTGGGACACCAAGTTGCACACGGCGATTTCCGACCTCGAAGTGGAAAACCACGACGAGAAAGGTTTCTTGTGGAACCTGAAGTACCCGCTGGCCGACGGCGTGAAGACCGCTGAAGGCAACGATTTCCTGATCGTCGCGACCACTCGCCCGGAAACCATGCTCGGCGACGCCGCCGTAGCCGTTAACCCGAACGATGAACGCTACCAAGCCCTGATCGGCAAGTTTGTCGAGCTGCCGCTGGTCGGCCGCCGCATTCCGATCATCGCCGATGATTACTGCGATCCTGAATTCGGCACCGGCTGCGTGAAAATCACCCCGGCCCACGATTTCAACGATTACGAAGTCGGCAAGCGCCACAACCTGCCGCTGCTGAACATTTTCGACAAGAACGCCGCTGTATTGCCGGCCTGTCAGGTGTTCAACCTCGACGGCACCCTGAACGAAAGCATCGACGGCAAGATCCCGGCCGAGTACGCCGGCCTGGATCGCTTCGAAGCGCGCAAGCAGATCGTTATAGCATTCGATGCCGCCGGCCTGTTGGTCAGCGTCAATGATCACGCGCTGAAAGTGCCGAAAGGCGACCGTTCCGGCACCATCATCGAGCCGTGGCTGACCGACCAATGGTATGTGTCGACCAAGCCATTGGCCGAGCCGGCCATCGCTGCGGTTGAAGACGGCCGCATTCAGTTCGTGCCGAAACAATACGAAAACATGTACTTCTCGTGGATGCGCGATATCCAGGACTGGTGCATCAGCCGTCAGCTGTGGTGGGGCCACCGGATTCCGGCCTGGTACGACGAGTCGGGCAAGGTCTACGTCGGTCGCGACGAAGCCGAAGTACGTGCCAAGCACAACCTCGGCCCGGACGTTGCACTGCAACAGGACAACGACGTACTCGACACCTGGTTCAGTTCGGGCCTGTGGACTTTCTCCACGCTCGGCTGGCCTGAGCAGACCGAATTCCTGAAGAAATTCCACTCCACCGACGTGCTGGTCACCGGTTTCGACATCATTTTCTTCTGGGTTGCCCGGATGATCATGCTCACCATGCACTTGGTGAAAAACGAAGACGGCACGCCGCAGGTTCCGTTCAAGACCGTTTATGTTCATGGCCTTGTGCGTGATGGCCAAGGCCAGAAGATGTCCAAGTCCAAGGGCAATGTCCTGGACCCGCTGGACATCATCGACGGCATCGAGCTCGAAGACCTGGTGCAGAAACGCACCTCGGGCATGATGCAGCCGAAACTGGCGAAGAAGATCGAGAAGCAGACCCGCGACGAGTTCGCCGACGGTATCGCCAGCTACGGCACCGACGCCCTGCGCTTCACCTTCTGCTCGCTGGCATCGACCGGCCGCGACATCAAGTTCGACATGGGCCGCGTCGAAGGCTATCGCAACTTCTGCAACAAGATCTGGAACGCTGCGCGCTACGTGCTGGACAAGGGCGAAGACTGCGGCCAGAACGGCGAAGCTTACGAGCTGTCGCTGGCGGATCGCTGGATCATTTCGCAGCTGCAACGCACCGAAGCCGAAGTGACCCGTCAACTCGATCAGTTCCGCTTCGACCTGGCCGCACAAGCCTTGTACGAGTTCATCTGGAACCAGTATTGCGACTGGTACCTGGAACTGTCCAAGCCTGTGCTGTGGGACGAAAACGCGCCGGTCGAACGTCAGCGCGGCACCCGCCGCACGCTGGTTCGGGTACTGGAAGTCGCGCTACGCCTGGCGCATCCGTTCATGCCGTTCATCACCGAAGAAATCTGGCAGCGCATCGCGCCGCTGGCCGGTATCGAAGGCAAGACGATCATGCTGCAACCTTGGCCAGTGGCCAATGAAGCGCGCATTGATCAGGGCGCCGAAGATGACATCGAGTGGCTGAAGACGTTGATGCTCGGCACGCGCAACATTCGCGCCGAGATGAACATCGGTCCAGGCAAGCCGTTGAACCTGTTCCTGAAAAACGTCAGCGCCGAAGATCAGCGTCGTCTCACCGAGAACGAAGCCCTGCTGAAGAAGCTGGCTCGCCTCGAATCGATCACCGTATTGGCTGCTGGCGAAGAAGCACCGCTGTCCGCCACCGCACTGGTCGGCGAGATGGAAGTGCTGGTGCCGATGGCCGGCCTGATCGACAAAGACGCCGAACTGGCGCGTCTGGACAAGGAAATCCTGCGTCTGCAGGGCGAAGTTCAGCGGGTGGGCGGCAAGCTGTCTAACGCCGGCTTCGTCGACAAGGCCCCGGCCGAAGTCATCGAGAAGGAACGCGCCAAACTGGCTGAAGCTGAACAGGCTTTGGGCAAGCTGGCCGAGCAGCATGCGCGGATTGCCAGCCTGTAACGGCAAATCGCAATGAAAACGGGAGGCCCAGGAGGCCTCCCTTTTTATGCCTTTTTACTCAGGGCAAGTGCCACCGCCGGGTAACTCGACAGTGATTTTCACCAATGACGTCGGCGAAGTAACAGTATTCCCCCCACGCGTTACCGAATAATAAACACCCAACGACCCCGAACGAATAGGTTTGATCGCGGTGTCGTACGGCCCGATGATGAAATCAACAGGCTGCCCCACATCCCCAGGGCCTATCACTCGCTCGAATTGAGTCGCTGTTCCTGGAATAGGCACTTCACTATCGAAACGGGTGTAGCCCTTGGAAAACAACGTCAGCACATCGCCTGGCTCAACACCCTTTATCGACGGAACCTTTGCAATAATCCCTTGCACAGGGCTGGGCTTGCTTGAGCAGTTAATAAACCCGAAATTACTGGCGCTTGGAAATGTTGCGGCAAGCAAATCATCCATTACGATCACTCCAAAAATAAGTGGCTGCATTCGGCAGAGCTCACCATTGAGTAAATCGAAAAAAACATCTCTCGCCCACTGTCATAAATAACAGTTCCTCAAGATCTTTTCGGCATAAAAGTGCTCCCTGGTGCACCAACCGCACTACTTTGGCCGGGCGCAGTTTAGATGTGGGACAATACCCGCCACTTTTAGCCATACCCGAATCGACCACGCCCATGAACGCCCCCCGCACACCAAGACCTGCGCGCAAAAAGCCTGATTCCGCCACCCCGGCCAAAGCCGTGGAGCCGCGCGAAAAGGCCAGCCTGCATCCGCGCAACCGCCATCAGGGTCGTTACGACTTCCCGGCGCTGATCAAAACCACGCCGGAACTGGCGAAGTTCGTGATCATCAACCCGTACGGCAAGGAAAGCATCGACTTCGCCAGCCCGGACGCAGTGCGGGTGTTCAACCGTGCGTTGCTCAAGTCGTTCTACGGCGTCGCCCATTGGGACATCCCGGCGGACTACCTCTGCCCACCGGTTCCGGGCCGTGCCGATTACGTGCACTTCCTGGCCGACCTGCTGGCCAGCGTCAACGACGGTGAGATCCCGCGCGGCGCGCCGGTCAAGGTGCTCGATATCGGCATGGGCGCCAACTGCGTCTATCCGTTGATCGGCTACAGCGACTATCGCTGGCACTTCCTCGGCTCGGAAATCGACCCGACGGCCGTGGCCGCCGCCAAAGCCATCGTCCAGTCCAACGGGCTGAACAAGGCCATCCAGTTGCGTCAGCAAAGCAATCCCAAGCACATTCTGCTGGGCCTGCTCGAACCCGGCGAACGCTTTGACCTGACCATGTGCAATCCGCCGTTCCACGCCTCGATGGACGAAGCGACCAAGGGCAGCGAGCGTAAATGGCGCGCACTGGGCCGCGCCGATCCAAAACGCAAACTGCCTGTGCTGAACTTTGGCGGTCAATCGGCGGAATTGTGGTGTGAAGGTGGCGAAGCACGTTTTGTGACGCAACTGATCGCCGAGAGCGCGCACTTCCAACACAAAGTGCTGTGGTTCAGCACCTTGGTCTCGAAAGCCTCCAACCTGCCGGCGATCCAGACGGCCCTGAAAAAGGCCGGCGTATTGGAAAGCCAGGTCGTGGAAATGTCTCAGGGCCAGAAGCAAAGCCGCTTCGTCGCCTGGACCTTCCAGACCAAATCCGAGCAGCAGGTCTGGCGCGAACGCTGGGTAAAGAAAAGCTGAGTAACTGACCCGACGCAGATCAAATAATGTGGGAGCGGCGGTGCGACGATTCGACTTGCTCGCGAAGGCGGTGTGTCAGTCGATTTTAATATTGACTGACACACCGCCTTCGCGAGCAAGCCCGCTCCCACAATTGGTTTAGCGGTGTATGCGGGAGCACCGCTAAATCGCGGACACAAAAAAGCCGTGCCCGGATCACTCCGGAGCACGGCTTTTTTTTACTGCGTCTTACTTGTTAACAGCGTCGGTCAGGCCTTTGGCCACAACCAGCTTGATAACTTTCTTGGCAGCGATTTCGATGGCAGCGCCAGTCGAAGGGTTACGGCCGGTACGGGCAGGACGCTCAGTCACTTTCAGTTTGCCGATACCTGGCAGAGTGATTTCGCCGCCGTTTTCCAGCTGATCGGCAACGATTTGGCCCAGTTGGTCCAGAGCGTTACGCGCGGTGGTTTTTGGCGCGTCGATAGCTTCAGCGATGTCGGCGATCAGTTGGTCTTTAGTAAGAGCCATGTAGTGTTCCTTCCCTATCAAATTCATATGGATTGCAGAGTGCAGTGTCAGCCATCGAGCCCGATCTTCTGGATCTGGCACCCTCGGCCATAACCGCGACGAGTCGGGGTTATAGATACCGAAATCAGGGTTTGGTTCGACCTGACAAATGCTGAATGCACGCTTAACGCAGTGACTTCGCGTAAGACCGGGCAAAACTAGCACAGAGACGGGGAAATATCCGCCTCTAGCTACCCATTTGGTCAGCTTTATTGCTCTAAAACGGTAAAAAACAGCATAAGCGCCATCGGACACCTGCGAATTGCCCTTCGTGCCGCGCCAAAACCAGTGGTTGCGGTACACTTGGCACTTTTTGGGGGAGCACGCCCTCCTCCCTTCAATCAGCCGAGAAGCCCATGCCGATCCGTCATTGCATCGTCCACCTGATCGACAAAAAACCCGACGGCACACCTGCAGTTCTCCATGCTCGCGATTCCGAACTGGCCGAGTCGAGCGCCATCGAGTACATGCTTGCCGACCTCAATGAGAGCTACAACGCCAAACAAGGCAAGGCCTGGGGTTTCTTCCATGCCGAGTCCGGGGCGCATCCATTCAGCGGCTGGCTGAAGGAATACCTTGATGGCGGCAAGGATTTCACGGCGTTCAGCCGGGTGGCGGTGGAACATCTGCAAAAGCTGATGGAGGAATCGAACCTCTCTGTGGGCGGCCACGTGCTGTTTGCGCATTATCAGCAAGGCATGACCGACTACCTGGCGATCGCCCTGCTACACCACAGTGAAGGCGTTGCAGTGACCGATCAGCTGGACGTGACCCCGTCCCGGCACCTGGATCTGGGCCAACTGCACCTGGCGGCACGGATCAACGTGTCCGAGTGGCAGAACAACAAGCAGTCCAAGCAGTACATTTCGTTCATCAAAGGCAAGAACGGCAAAAAGGTTTCGGAGTATTTCCGCGACTTCATCGGCTGCCAGGAAGGCGTCGACGGCCCCGGCGAAACCCGCACCCTGCTCAAGGCCTTCAGTGACTTTGTCGAAAGCGAAGACCTGCCGGAAGAGTCCGCCCGCGAGAAGACCAAGACCCTGGTGGATTACGCCAGCAGCCAGGCAAAACTGGGTGAACCCATGGGCCTGGAAGAACTCTCGGAGTTGATCGACGAAGAGCGCCCGAAAGCCTTTTACGATCACATCCGCAATAAGGACTACGGCCTGTCGCCGGAGATCCCGGCCGATAAACGTACCCTCAACCAGTTCCGCCGCTTCACCGGTCGCGCCGAAGGCCTGTCCATCAGCTTCGAAGCGCACCTGCTGGGCTCGAAGATCGAATACGACGAAGAAGCCGGCACGCTGATCATCAAAGGTCTGCCGACCCAGCTCACCGATCAGCTCAAGCGACGTAACTGATGCTCGGCGGCGTACTGAAGAAATGCCTGCTGATCCTGCTGGTGGTCGTGGTCTACCAGAACTGGGGCAAGATCGAGCGGGTATTCCATCCGGCGCAGGTGGTGTCCGAGCAGACTCAGGCCAAGGCCAACGTCGTGCTCTATGCCACCCAATGGTGCGGTTACTGCAAACTGACCCGGCGCTTTCTCGATCAGAAGGGAATTCCCTACAAGGAATTCGATATCGAAAAGGATGCCGAGGCGCGCAAGGTCTACGAAGCGCTGGGTGGCCGCGGGATTCCGATCATCGATGTGAACGGGACGTTGATTCGCGGGTATGACCCGGACACCATTCTCGCCGCCCTGAAATAACCTATTGGCTCACCCAATCCCTGTGGTGAGGGGATTTGTGTGTGCATGAGTGAGGCCATCAGCGTTTTTCGATGCGAAACCCGAATCGCGGAAAGTGCACATGCACCACACCGCCCCGCTCGTCTTCACGACGCAGAATCAATTCTTCACGGCCCGCAAACAGCAACTCACCCGCCACCGGGTCAACGCCGTAATCGATGGCGGCAATGACCACCTGCTGGCCCGCCTCAAAACCATTCGGCTCGTCGAATTGCTCCTCCGGCAATGCGGCCGGTGTGGCATTGCGCGCAACCTCCAAGGCCTCTTCGGCGGTCATCTCGCTGAACGCGCCATGACCGAAACCCAACACGCGCCCCAGCCATGCCGAAACCGCTGGATAAGCATCGACCAACGGTGACGTGACGGGCGTGGCCTTGAGGAACCACAACGGATGGACCAAGGCAAAGTCGGCAATCGACGGTTCGCCAAACAGGAAGTCGCCCTGTTCGCGCTGAAGCTGTTGCTCCAGACGCGCCATGATGGTCGGCCACTGATGCCGGGCCTGTTCAGCCGACAACCGTGTGGCACTGCCACCGCTGAACAACTCCGTGCGATCGGCAATGAATGCCTTGATCGCTTCCGGCGGCATATTGGCGAAGCGTACGGCGATCGATTCTGGTTGAAACACCAGGCTGACCGCGTGCTGGAACACCACCGAATCCGCCCATGCAGCGAAGGTCGCGGCGATCATTTCCTGACCTTCCGGGAAGAACGCCGGCAAGGCTTTTTCCTGTTCCAGACGACGGGCGATCAGCGACGTGTCGCAGAAGATATCAGCGCCAATCTGCAACACCGGCGTCTTGCGGTAGCCACCGGTCAGCGCGGTCAAGTCGGGTTTGGGCATCACCGGCGAAATCTTCACCGAGCGCCAGGACAGCCCTTTGAAGCCCAGCAGCAAGCGGGCCTTTTCAGAAAAAGGGGACGTCGGGTAATGATGGAGAATTAACTCGGACATGCTCGGCTCCGCCGCACGGTTTGGGAATCCGCAGCTTAGCGCGCATTTCCTGTGCAGCCCACCGATCTGCCTGATGGGCACTTATCAGTCAGATTGATAAGCCCGCAGCAGCACTCGCCACCAAGCATTCCTTGGCGCTTTTCTTGAGTTTTTTGATCAGCCGTTCCTGACGCAGCGCTTCGCTTTTATCGCGGCAGGCTTCGGTGTAAACCAATGCCACGGCAGGACTGGAAAGAAAAAAGCGCGCGCCCTTGCCACGCTGGTGGGTGGCGAAGCGGCGCACGGGATCATCGCTGATCCCGCAGTAGAGCGAACCATTGGCCGCGCGAACGAGGTAGACGAACCAGGGTTTGCTGACAGGCAGCGGCGGTTCGGCGGCAATGACGGAAGATTCGCTGGCGCTGTTCACGTGACGATCAAGGCTTGAAAGGAAACAAGCCGCGATCTTATCAGCGACTGGCCTGGAATGCCTTCAGCCCCTTCAAGGCTTGAGCGCGTACGGCGTTTCTCACCGCCGGCGTCCAGCCCAACAACAGCCCTTTGAAACCCAGCGCTTGTCGGGACCAGGTCCACATATCGAAGCTGTCGTGATGCTCGCAAATCTTGCCGTCGCGAAAAACGAAGCGCGCCTGAATGTCGTTGACCACGGTGTTGCCGGTCTGACTGAACAGGTACGTCGCCACCCAATGGGCGCCGCCCGTGCGCTCATCGCTGCGCACGTTATCGAACGTCAGGGAAAAATCCTTGGCCCGAGTGGTGAGCATCCGCCACATGTCGCCTGCATCGCGGCCGCGAAGTTCGCCGAACGCCGGATCACTGAACACCACGTCGTCGGTATAGCAGGCGCTCATGGCCTCGGCATCCAGCCGCTGGAAGGCTTGGTAGAACTGGGTGATCAATGCGTTGTGGGCATCACTCATGGGCAGGCTCCCTGATGTGCAAAGTGGCTTCAAAAGATTGCCTGCACGATAGTCAACAAAGACGCGAAACACTATCGGCATTCGGGAGCCGAATACCGACAGTGTGCGGCGGTCAGACCTTTTCGCTTTCGACCTGGACGTACAGCGAACGTCCAGCGCCCAGGCCGGCGATGATCGCCCCAAGGCCAATGATGCCGAATATCCAGCCCAAGGCGTTCCAGCCACCGGTCCAGTCATGCACGATGCCGACCGCGAACGGTCCCATGGACGCCAGGGTGTAGCCGAAGCCCTGGGCCATGCTCGACAGGTTCGCCGCGACATGGGCGTCCCGCGAACGCAGCACGATCAGGGTCAACGCCAGACTGAACGTACCGCCCTGCCCCAGACCCAGCAGGATCGCCCAGCCCCACAAGCCGTCGATCGGTGCGTAAAGACAACCGAACAAGCCGCCAAGGGTCAGCAGCATGACGATGACGATCGCCAGACGCTGATCCTTGCCACGCGTCGCCAGCCAAGGCGCCGCCAGTGAACTCGCCAACTGAACGATGACCGAGCCTGACAGCACCAGACCCGCCTGGGTCGGCGTCAGGCCGCGACCGATCAGGATCGACGGCAACCAGCCGAACACGATGTAAGCCAGAGAGGATTGCAGGCCCATGTAGAACGTCACTTGCCAGGCCAGAGGATCACGCAACAGACCGCGAACCCGATACGCAACGTTGTGCGCGCCGTGTTTCTGCCCGACTTGTGGCAACCAGAAAATCGCCGCGACCAATGCCGGAACCACCCAGAAGCCCAGGCCCAAGGCCCAGCTCTTGTCGAAATGCTCGCTCAACGGCACGGTCGCGCCCGCGGCCATCGCCGCCCCCAGGCACAGGGCCATGGTGTAGACGCCGGTCATGGTGCCCGCGTGTTTCGCGAAGTCGCGTTTAACGATGCCGGGCAGCAATACACCGATTACACCAATGCTCGCGCCGGCCAGCACGCTGCCGGCAAACAGGCCGATCTCGCCGAGCGAACTGCGCAGGATGATCCCGCCGGCCAACATCAAGAGAATGCCCAGCACCACTCGCTCAGCGCCGAAACGTCGGGCCAGCACGGGCGCCAGCGGTGCAAACAAGCCGAGGCACAGCACCGGCAACGTCGTCAGCAAACCGGCCTGGGCTGCCGACAACCCGAGGGTTTTCGACACCTCGCTGAGCATCGGCGCCATGCTCGACAGCGCCGGGCGCAGGTTCAGCGCCACCAGTATCAGGCCCAGCAACAGCAGCCACGGCCGCCGCAGGATCGGGTGACTTTGCTGGACCTGTTCGTCATCCGCCTCGGCGTCGATCAGCAGCTCTTCGAGCTCCGCCGCGCGCTTGGCTTGGGGGATGCGGCTGTTGTCGACCTGCAGGATGGACATGGGGTTCTCGGTTTCAAGGTTCATTGATCAACTGCCTCGACAGGGCTTTGGCCCGTTCCGGGTCGCGTTGCTCGACGGCATCAAGCAGTTCGATATGAAGGTCGAACACCTCTTGGCGTCGGGGGGAAATGTTCAGGGTCTCGCGCAACTGCGCACCGATGACGCTGGAAAAATAGCGATACAGCTCGCTGAGGGTCGGGTTGTGCGCGGCGTCCACCAAACGCCGGTGGAACACCAGATCGCAGGCGATATACGTGTCGAGATCGCCGTGATAGTGACTGCCGCTGACGCCCAACGCCTCGCGCAATGCCACCAGGTCTTCGTCGGTACGACGCAACGCAGCCAGGCCGATGGCCTCGACTTCCAGAATGTGCCGAGTCTCCCGGGCCTGTTCATGGGAGCAGCGGGACAACGCCTTCATGGTGTCGAGCGGATCGACCACCGCCCGCAGATAGCTGCCGTCGCCCTGACGGATTTCGATCAACCCGGAAAACGCCAGTACGCGCATGGCTTCACGCACGGTATTGCGGCTGATGCCCAACTCGGCGGACAGCTCCGGTTCGGTGGGTAAACGCTGGCCGACCGTCCAGACGCCTTCTGTGATGCGCAGGCGTAACTGATCCAGGGCCTGATCGACCAGGGACCGCTTTATGAGTGGAGAAATTTCTGACATTGGATTCGCCCTTTCATCCAATCATAGGATGAATTTTCTGACATGTTAGTCAGCTTCGCGTAGGACGGCAACCGCCTACGGTCAGGGAGAAGGAAATGGAGCGGGATTTTCGATTAGTCAAAATTACCCTTTAAGGGTAATTTCAAGGACAGGGTTTTGGTTTCTTATGGAAAAGAGCACACCCCATTACGACTTGGCGGTGATCAAGGCTGAGGTAGTCAGGCTGGGAGGAAAGGCATTCACCCGACGGGCTGTGGAATCGGGCAGCTGCATGGGTTTCAACGTCCGGCAAATGCTCGAGGTGATCGGTGCACTGGAACGCCGAATGCTTTTCAAATCCATGACCACCTATGTCGACCACCGGGTTTGGCAGGACGTTTATCACACTACATTTCACGGATTGGAGATTTACATAAAAGTGTCTTACCGCCCCGGCGGTGGACATCCAGTAGTCTCCTTCAAGGAGAAAGACCTATGAGAACGCAGCAATGCGTCAACTGTGGCACACACGATGGGATGGGGCACTTCGAAGGCCGCACTCTCTCAGTCAATTACAAACAGATGTCGCGACTTGTTGACGAGCTTGCGGGTTGGGAATGCAGAGTTTGCGGTGAAATCGAATTCGATCATGACACCGACAGCGCCGAGCGTTATGCAGATGCCAGCGATCAATTGCTTCAGGACTGCCTGCAACTGATCGGCTCGGAGATCAAGCGTATCCGCCGCAAACTCCACCTCACGCAAAAAAACGCAGTGAAGTTGCTGTCCGGCGGTGGGAACAATGCCTTTTCGCGGTATGAGCGTGGAGAGCTGCCTGCGCCCAAACCGTTACTCACACTGATGCAGCTGTTGGACCGTCACCCCTATTTACTGGCCGAAATTGAAGTATTGAACGAAGGCGCCGCCCTCAAACAACTATTGGCCGCCCGTCATCCGGAACAGGAAGCGACACTAACCTCCTGACCTCACACCCCAGACAAAATAAACCCGGATCAAGTCCGGGTTCATTTCAACGCCTGCGCAGGATCAATGCAGGATCTGGCTCAAGAACAGCTTGGTACGTTCATTCTGCGGATTATCGAAGAAGTCGTTCGGAGCGGCTTGCTCGACGATTTCGCCCTTGTCCATAAAAATCACGCGGTTGGCCACGGTGCGGGCGAAACCCATTTCGTGGGTCACGCAGAGCATGGTCATGCCGTCTTCGGCCAGGCCGATCATGGTGTCCAGAACCTCTTTCACCATCTCCGGGTCGAGTGCCGAGGTCGGTTCGTCGAACAGCATGATTTTCGGCTTCATGCACAAGGCACGGGCAATCGCCACACGCTGTTGCTGACCGCCGGACAGTTGCCCCGGGAATTTATGTGCCTGCTCCGGAATGCGGACGCGCTCCAGGTAATGCATGGCGATTTCTTCGGCCTTGCGCTTGGGCATCTTGCGTACCCACATCGGTGCCAGGGTGCAGTTCTGCAGGATGGTCAGGTGCGGGAACAGGTTGAAGTGCTGGAACACCATGCCGACTTCACGGCGTACCGATTCGATCTGCTTGAGGTCGTTGGTCAGCTCCACACCATCGACCACGATGCGGCCCTGTTGGTGTTCTTCCAGTCGGTTGAGGCAACGAATGGTGGTGGATTTGCCCGAACCCGACGGGCCGCACAGGACGATACGCTCGCCCTGTTTAACGTTCAGGTTGATGTCTTTCAACACGTGGAACTGGCCGTACCACTTGTTCACGCCCTGCATCTGAATAATGCCTTCAGGGCTCACAGGCTTTTTGATTGCTTCGCTCATTACAGAACTCCTAACGCTTGTGGCCAGTGTCGAGCTTGCGTTCCAGATGCATGGAATAGCGCGACATACCAAAACAGAAAATCCAGAACACCAGGGCCGCGAACACATAGCCTTCGGTGGCCATGCCCAACCATTTAGGGTCGGCGGCGGCTTGTTTGACGCTGTTGAGCAAGTCGAACAGGCCGATGATGATCACCAGGCTCGTGTCCTTGAACAGCGCAATGAAGGTGTTGACGATGCCGGGGATCACCAGCTTCAGGGCTTGCGGCAGAATCACCAGGCCCATGCTGCGCCAGTAACCGAGGCCCATCGCTGCAGCCGCTTCGTACTGACCTTTGGGAATCGCTTGCAGACCACCGCGCACCACTTCGGCCACGTAGGCCGACTGGAACAGGATCACGCCGATCAGTGCCCGCAGCAGCTTGTCGAAGCTCATGCCTTCGGGCAGGAACAACGGCAGCATCACCGACGACATGAACAGCACCGTAATCAACGGCACGCCACGCCAGAATTCGATGAAAGTCACGCAGACCACGCGAATCGCCGGCATGTTCGAACGACGCCCCAGCGCCAGGACGATCCCCAGCGGCAAAGCGCCGGCGATACCGACGGTGGCGATCACCAGGGTCAGCATCAAGCCGCCCCATTGGCTGGTCGCCACGCTGGTCAGACCGAAGAGCCCGCCATGCAACAGGAAGTAGGCAATGATCGGGTACAGCACCAGGAAGCTCAGCCCATACACCGCTTTATGGTGAAAGCGCGAGATAAACAACGGTGCCACGCCGATGACCGCCAACCACACGGTCAGGTCCACACGCCAGCGCAGGTCTGTCGGATAGTAGCCGTACATGAACTGGCCGAAGCGCTGTTGGATGAACACCCAGCAGGCGCCGTCCTTCGTACAATCGGCGCGCGTGGTGCCGACCCAGTTGGCATCGAGGATCGCCCAGCTCAGGATTGGCGGAACAATCAGGTAGATGAGGTAGAACGCAAACAGGGTCAGCAGGGTATTGAGCCAGCTGGAGAACATGTTGGCGCGCATCCACGCCACGACACCGATGCTGCGGTTCGGGGGCGGCATGTCAGGTTTGAAAGTATGAGTCGTCATGCGCTTTTCCTTACCGCTCGATCAGCGCAATGCGCTTGTTGTACCAGTTCATCAGCAGGGAAATGCTGATACTGATCGCCAGGTACACGCTCATGGTGATAGCAATCACCTCGATCGCCTGCCCGGTCTGGTTCAGCACCGTACCGGCAAACAACGAAACCATTTCCGGATAACCGATACCGGCCGCCAGCGAGGAGTTCTTCGCCAGGTTCAGGTATTGGCTGGTCAGCGGTGGAATGATCACACGCAGGGCTTGCGGGATGATCACCTTGCGCAGGGTCGGACCGTTGCGCAACCCCAGCGAGTGCGCCGCTTCCGTCTGGCCGTGGCTGACCGACTTGATGCCCGAGCGCACGATCTCGGCGATAAACGCCGCGGTGTACACCGTCAGGGCCAGGGTCAGCGCCAGCAGTTCCGGGATCAGCACCCAGCCACCGACGAAGTTGAAGCCTTGCAGCTTCGGCATTTCCCAGTGCAGCGGCGCGCCGAATATCAATGCGCACAGTGCAGGGATCACCAGGAACAGCGCCAGGCCCACCCAGAATTTGTGGAACGGTACGCCGGTCTCTTCGAAGCGTTTGGTCGCCCAGCGGCTCATCAGCACGATGGCGACAATGGCCACGACGATGCTGACCACAAACGGCCAGAAACCATCCGCCGTCAACGCGGCCGGCATGTTCAGGCCACGGCTGCTGACAAAGAAGGTGTCGCCGAAGTTATGACTGTTGCGTGGCCCCGGCATGGTCAGGAACACCGCGAAGTACCAGAACAGGATTTGCAGCAGCGGCGGAATGTTACGGAAAACCTCAACATACACCGTCGCCAGCTTGGCAATGATCCAGTTCTTCGACAGCCGTGACACACCAACGATGAACCCGAGGATCGTCGCCAGGATCACGCCGATGAAGGTCACCAGCAGCGTGTTGAGCAGGCCGATGACAAACACTCGGGCATAGCTGTCCGATTCGGTGTAGTCGATCAGGTGTTGAGCGATGCCGAAACCGGCACTGCGCTCCAGAAAGCTGAAGCCGGAGGTAATGCCCCGGTGTTGAAGGTTGGTCTGCGTGTTGTCGAACAGATACCAGCCCATCGAGACCACCGCCACAATGGTGATGATCTGAAACAGCCACGCACGCACTTTTGGATCGCTGAGGCTGAGCCTCTGCTTTGGTGCGCCGATTGAATTTTGCATGAAGTGCCCCGCAAATAATGGAACAGAACATCACCCGGTGGTTGGCCCACCGGGTGATAGAACCATCAGCGCACTGGTGGTGCGTATTGAATGCCGCCATTGGTCCACAGGGCGTTCAAGCCACGGTCGATTTCCAACGGAGTGCTCTTGCCGAGGTTTTTCTCGAAGACTTCACCGTAGTTGCCAACCTGACCGACGATCTTGACGACCCAGTCCTTCGGCAGCTTCAGGTCTTTGCCGTATTCGCCATCAGCACCCAGCAAACGGGCAACGTCCGGGTTTTTGGTGGACTTGGCTTGTTCAGCCACGTTTTTGGAAGTCACGCCCGCCTCTTCGGCGTTGAGCATGGCGTAGCCAACCCAACGAACGATGGCCAGCCACTCGTCGTCGCCGTTACGCACGACTGGACCCAGAGGTTCTTTGGAAATGGTTTCCGGCAGAACCACGTAGTCTTTCGGCGAAGCCAGCTTGCTGCGCTGTGCGTACAGCTGGGATTTATCGGAGGTCAACACGTCGCAACGACCGGATTCCAGCGACTTGGCGCTTTCATCGGAGGTGTCGAAAGTGATCGGGGTGTACTTCAGATTGTTGGCACGGAAGTAGTCGGACACGTTCAGCTCGGTGGTGGTACCGGCTTGAATGCAGATGGTTGCACCGTCCAGTTCCTTGGCACTTTTCACGCCCAGCTTGCTGTTGGCCAGGAAGCCCACGCCGTCGTAGTAAGTGATGAAGCCAGGAAACTTCAGCCCCATGCCCGCGTCACGGGAACTGGTCATGGTGGAGTTGCGCGACAGCATGTCGATTTCGCCGGATTGCAGAGCGGTGAAACGCTCCTTGGCATTCAACTGGCTGAATTTGACTTTGTTTGCATCGCCGAACACTGCAGCAGCCACGGCGCGGCAGTAGTCAGCATCGATACCAACGATCTTGCCAGTCGAATCCGGTACCGAGAAGCCCGGCAGACCGTCACTTACACCGCACTGTACGAAACCTTTCTTCTGCACTGCATCCAGGGTTGCACCCGCCTGAGCGAACCCACTGACACCGAGTACTGCGGCTGCAGTCACGATAGCCAGGGTGGATTTCAACATCTTCATTCAAACCTCCAGTTTTGCTCTTGTTGTGTCGGAGCTGAGTCCAGTCGCACCCTTATGAGGCGTTGTTGACCCGTGTTGGCTTTTTTTGGGGTCAACCGACGTAAGACCTGCGCTATGAGTCTAGTAGGAGAAAATCCACATCATGGACAACTCACTTCTCACCAATCGGCCGAACGGGCTGTAGCCCTTTCACGTTCGCGAAGCCCGTAGCGGCCACTGGCGAACATCCATCACCGGATTCTTTGCTATCCCACCGCCAGCAGTACACTGATAGTGTTACCGCAAGGCGCGAGATGGGTTGCACCGTTTCCCCATAGCAAAGCCCGTACCAGACCGCTCGCTGAAGCGATTGCGCGACAGGTCAATAGCAAAACTTGTAGCCTTGCGACATCTTCTTAACTGATCAACCAGGCGCGCACTCAGATCTCGCACCCAATGAGAGCGCCTGCACAATATTGGAGCAACCATGACCGAGCCCTTGATTCTTCAACCCGTCAAGCCCGCAGACGCCTGCGTTATCTGGCTGCACGGCCTGGGCGCTGACCGCTACGACTTCCTGCCGGTGGCCGAAGCGCTGCAGGAAACCCTGCTGACCACCCGCTTCGTTCTCCCTCAGGCACCGACCTGCGCCGTGACCATCAACGGTGGTTACGAGATGCCGAGCTGGTACGACATATTGGCCATGAGCCCCGCGCGCGCGATCAACCGCGACCAGCTGGAAGAGTCGGCACAAAGGATCATTAATCTGATCGAAGTGGAGCGAGCCATCGGAATAGACGCCTCGCGGATATTTCTAGCCGGTTTTTCCCAAGGCGGCGCGGTGGCATTACACGCCGCATTTCTGAAATGGCAGGGGCCATTGGGTGGCGTACTTGCCCTCTCGACCTACGCACCGACCTTCAGCGATGAACTGGTGCTTTCCGCCAGCCAGCAGCGTATTCCCGTGCTGTCTTTACACGGCCAGTACGATGACGTCGTTCAAAACTCCATGGGCCGCACCGCCTACGAGTATTTAAAGCAGCATGGTGTCACCGTGACATGGCAGGAATACCCAATGGGCCACGAAGTGTTACCCGAGGAGATACACGACATTGGTGTCTGGCTCGCCGAGCGCCTGCGTTAACTGTTTATGTGAAAAGCAGCCCATTGATCCATCCCACTACGCCGCGCCTGATTCTTGCATTACACTGGCCGGCGTATATTCCTTAACCAATTGATGAGATGACCGTGCTCAAAGCACTCAAGAAAATGTTCGGTAAAAGCGAGACTGAGCAGCTCGCGCCAGTCTCCAGCGCTCCGTCTCACCATCCCAGCCACCGCACCGACGGTAATCAGTCTGGCCGGACCGCAACCGTAGCGGTACCGAAGCACGAGCCGATCACCACGCCGGCCGTCCAACCCGTTGAGGCTCAGGCCTCTGAAGAACCGGGCAGCGAAGCTGCGAAACCTGCCCGACCGCGTCGCGAACCGAAGCCAAAAGCACCGGTTATTCCCTGGAAACTCGAAGACTTCGCCGTCGAACCCCAGGAAGGCAAAACCCGTTTCCACGATTTCAAACTCGCCCCCGAACTGATGCACGCCATCCAGGACCTGGGCTTCCCGTATTGCACGCCGATCCAGGCACAAGTCCTCGGCTTCACCCTGGCCGGCAAAGATGCCATCGGTCGCGCCCAGACCGGCACCGGCAAAACCGCAGCGTTCCTGATTTCGATCATCACCCAGTTGCTGGAAACCCCGCCGCCGAAAGAGCGTTACATGGGTGAGCCGCGGGCGCTGATCATTGCACCGACCCGTGAACTGGTGGTGCAGATCGCCAAGGACGCAGCCGACCTGACCAAATACACCGGCCTCAACGTCATGACGTTCGTTGGCGGCATGGACTTCGACAAGCAGCTCAAGCACCTCGAGGCCCGTCACTGCGACATCCTCGTGGCCACACCGGGCCGCTTGCTGGACTTCAACCAGCGCGGCGACGTGCACCTGGACATGGTCGAAGTCATGGTCCTGGACGAAGCCGACCGGATGCTCGACATGGGTTTCATCCCACAAGTGCGTCAGATCATTCGCCAGACTCCGCCGAAGAACGAGCGTCAAACGCTGCTGTTCTCCGCGACCTTCACCGAAGACGTGATGAACCTGGCCAAGCAATGGACCACCGAGCCGTCGATCGTCGAGATCGAGTCGCAGAACGTGGCCAGCGAAAACGTCGAGCAGCACATCTACGCCGTCGCCGGTGCCGACAAATACAAACTGCTCTACAACCTGGTCAACGACAACGGTTGGGAGCGGGTGATGGTGTTCGCCAACCGCAAGGATGAAGTGCGGCGCATCGAAGAACGCCTGGTGCGTGACGGCGTCAACGCCGCGCAACTGTCCGGCGACGTGCCGCAGCACAAGCGCATCAAGACTCTGGAAGGTTTCCGCGAAGGCAAGATCCGCGTCCTGGTCGCCACCGATGTGGCCGGTCGCGGCATTCACATCGACGGTATCAGCCACGTGATCAACTTCACCCTGCCGGAAGTCCCGGACGACTACGTGCATCGCATCGGTCGTACCGGTCGTGCCGGCGCCGATGGTGTGTCCATCAGTTTTGCCGGTGAAGACGATTCCTACCAGCTACCGTCCATCGAGGCGCTGCTGGGTCGCAAGATCAGCTGCGAAACACCACCGACGCATCTGCTGCGGGCGGTTGAGCGCAAGCGCCCGTAACGCGGGTCGCATTAAAAGAGGCGCAGCCGGAAACGGACTGCGCTTTTTTTTCGTCCGGTTTTCAACAGGAGCTTGCTCGAGATAACTAAAAGTCCATAATGGACAAATTAGTTTACTTCCAGCTCCCGGAGCCGACCATGTCCAGTACGCCTTACGTGATCACCCAACCTCAGGCCCGCGAGCTGCTGGCGCAGGTCGACGTGCCGCAGATCCTGCGCAAACTGTTCCGCGATCTGGCCGCCGGGCAAGCTGTGCAACCGGCGCAGCAACTGGTGGAGTTTCCGCAGGGCGCTGGCGACTTCATCAACTACCTGGGTGTGCTGGCCGAAGACGGCGTTTACGGGGTCAAGACCTCGCCGTACATCGTGCGTGAACAAGGCCCGCTGGTGACCGCCTGGACGCTGCTGATGTCGATGCAGACCGGCCAGCCGCTGTTGCTCTGCGATGCCGGTGAACTGACCACGGCACGCACCGCCGCCACCACCGCCGTGGCGGTCGACGCCCTCGCCCCGCTGAAGGCGCAGCGCCTGGCGATCATCGGCAGCGGCAAGGTCGCCCAGGCGCACTTGCACTACGTCAAAGGCCTGCGCGACTGGCAGAGCATCAGCCTTTACTCGCCGAGCCTGAGCGACAAGAATCCCGAGGCGTTGGCGCAGCTCAAAAGCCTCGATCCACGCCTGACCATCGTCGACAGTCGTGAAGCAGCGGTTCAAGACGCCGACGTGATCATGCTCTGCACCTCGTCCGCAGGCCCGGTGATCGACCCGTCAAGCTTGAGCAAACCGGCGCTGATCACCTCCATCAGCACCAACGCACCACGTGCCCACGAAGTGCCGCCGCAGAGCCTCAATGACATGCAAGTGTTCTGCGACTATCGTCTGACCACCCCGGGCTCGGCCGGCGAGATGCTGATTGCCGGTGAACAACATGGCTGGGACAAAAACGCGATCATCGGCGACTTGCCCGATCTGCTCAGCGAAAAAGTCCAGCGCCCTGGCTACGACCGTCATGTGTTCTTCCGCTCCATTGGCCTGGGCCTGGAAGACATTGCACTGGCCAACGCCATCTATCGCCTACAGCACTAACCCCCGATCCTGTAGGAGCAAGGCTTGCCCGCGATGCAGACGCCGCGGTCATTCAGGTACACCGCGGTGATGCAATCGCGAGCAAGCCTTGCTCCTACAATATTTCCCCACAGGAGACGTTCATGAGCCAGGCAGATTTCATCATCATCGGCGGCGGGATTGCCGGTGCTTCCACCGGTTTCTGGTTGTCGCAGCACGCCCGAGTGATTGTGCTCGAACGCGAATCCCATCCGGCTTACCACTCCACCGGACGGTCAGCTGCACTGTTCACCGCCGCCTATGGCACACCGCAGGTTCGGGCGCTGACCCAGGCCAGCCGTGATTTCTTCGACGCCCCTCCAGTCGGTTTCTGCGAACACCCGCTGCTGACCCCGCGTGGCGAGATGACCGTGGACTTCACCGGTGACCCGGCCGAACTGAACAATCAATACCTGAGCGCCAAAGCCACGGTGCCGGAGATGCAACTGCTCAGCGCCGAAGAGGCCTGCGTGCGCCTGCCGATCCTGCGCCGGGAAAAAGTCCATGGTGCGATTTACGACCCGACCGCCAGCGACATCGACACCGATGCCTTGCACCAGGGCTACCTGCGCGGTATCCGACGCAACAAAGGTGAAGTTCATACCGATAGCGAAGTCAGGAGCCTGACCCGCGACGCCGAAGGTGTGTGGCACGTGCAAACCAACGGTCAGACCTTCAGCGCCCCGATCATCATCAACGCGGCAGGCGCCTGGGCCGACAAAATCGGTGAGCTGGCCGGTGCCAAACCACTGGGTCTGCAACCCAAGCGCCGTGCGGCGTTCATCTTCGCCGGCCCCGAGGGCGTGGACATCCACCATTGGCCAATGCTGGTCAGCCTCGACGAATCCTTCTACATGAAGCCTGACGCCGGAATGTTCCTCGGCTCGCCCGCCAACGCCGACCCGGTGGAGCCGCACGACGTGCAGCCCGAAGAGTTGGACATTGCGATGGGCATTTACCAGATCGAAGAAGCCACCACCCTGACCATCCGCCGTCCGACCCGCACCTGGGCCGGCTTGCGCAGTTTCGTGAGCGACGGTGATTTGCTGTCCGGTTTCGATCCACAGGTGCCGGGGTTATTCTGGGTAGCGGCACAAGGTGGTTATGGCATCCAGACCTCGCCGGCCATGGGCCAGGCTAGCGCTGCACTGGTACGCGGTGAAGCCTTGCCCGAGCAACTGACTCGCTTCGGGCTGAACACCCAGATGCTCTCCCCTGCTCGACTGGGCTGACGTTCGGACGCAGGTGACGTGCTGACACGATTGCGGCAAACTTCCAGCGCCCTTTTTTGACGGGGCGCTGATGCTGTCTGGAGCTCCACTTTATGAACGCCAAAGAACAAGAACCCGCCGGTGATGACTCTGCATTGAAGAGCTCGCCGCTGGACAACTTCCGCGCGATCGCCGATGCCATCGCCACATTGTTCTTTCCCCACGCCGAGGTGGTGCTGCACGACCTGCGCACCCAGAAGGTCGATTACATCGCCAACAACCTGTCCAAACGGGAAATCGGTGATGACTCGTCGCTGGAGGACATGCTCAGCGAAGAGATCAGCGAACGAAACATCGGGCCGTACGAAAAACTCAATTGGGACGGCCAGAAGATTCGCAGCCTGAGCACCGTGCTGCGCGACAGCGAAGGTCGTCCGCTGGCGGTGCTGTGCATCAATCTGAATATTTCGCTGTTCGAAAATGCCAAAGCCGCGCTGGATCTGTTCCTGTCACCGAGCAAGTTGATTCCGCAACCGGACTCGCTGTTTCGCGATGACTGGCAGGAGCGGATCAACACGTTCCTGCACGCCTGGCTGCGCGAGCGTCAGCTGAGCCTGAACCTGCTGACCCGTGACCATAAGCGCGAACTGGTGCTGGCACTGCACGCCGAAGGCGCCTTCAAAGGTAAAAGCGCCTCCAACTATGTGGCGAACGTGCTGAACATGGGGCGGGCAACGGTGTACAAACATTTGAAAGAACTGAAGGGCTGAAAGACCGACATCCCTCCGTACGGCTTGCCCGCGATGGCGCTTTCACGATCGACACCCATCTGTAGGAGCATGGCTTGCCCGCGATGGCGTCCTTGAGATCGCCATCGCCGGCAAGCCGTGCTCCTACGGGATAATCGGTTACTCCAGCACTGAAGCCGGCCCGAAGAACTCGTAACGGCTTTGCTTCTCTGGCACACCCAGCGCTTTCAGGTGGCGCTTGACCGCCGCCATGAAGCCTTTAGGACCCAAGAAGTACGCGTCCAGATCGCGCTGCTGCGGCAACCACTCACCCAATTGCTCCTGGCTCAACAACCCAACCTTGTCCGCCGCCGGGCTCACGCCATCATCTTCGTCGTAGCAATAAAAGCGTTTGAGTTGCGGGTGACGCTCGGCCAAGCCATCAATCCAGTCACGGAACGCGTGAACGCTACCGTTGCGTGCGCAGTGGATAAAGTGCACCGGCCGCTCGGTCGCCAGCGCTGCTTCCAGCATTGCCAGGGTCGGAGTGATGCCAACGCCGCCGCTGATCAGCACCAACGGTTTGTCGCTGTCGGTCAACGTGAATTCGCCCGCTGGCGGGAACAGCTGGATGCTGGAGCCTACCTGCAAATGATCGTGCAGGTGGTTGGAGGCGCGGCCACCGGTTTCACGTTTGACGCTGATCCGGTACTGACCCTTGTTGGTCAAGGCCGACAGCGAGTAGTTACGACGAATCTCTTCGCCATCGAGGATCAGTTTCATGCCGATGTACTGGCCTGGCTCTGCCGCCAGAATCGGGCCTTTGTCGGCTGGCTCAAAGTAGAACGAGGTGATTTCCTCGCTTTCGTCGACCTTGGCCGCCACGATGAATTCCCGCGCCCCGCGCCAGCCGCCCGGTGCTTGTTCTTTCTGGTCGTAGATGCTGGTTTCGGCGCCGATCAGGATGTCGGCCAATTGACCGTAAGCAGCCCCCCAGGCAGCCATCACTTCAGGTGTGGCGATCTCTTCACCCAGCACTTCAGAGATGGCTCGCAGCAGGCAGGAGCCGACAATCGGGTAATGTTCCGGAAGGATTTGCAGGGCCACGTGTTTGTTGATGATCTTGGCCACCAGGTCGCCCAACTGATCGAGCTGGTCGATGTGCCGCGCATACATCAAGACACCGTTCGCCAGGGCACGCGGCTGATCACCGCTGGCCTGGTGGGCCTGGTTGAACAGCGGACGAACTTCCGGGTACTCGGACAGCATCATGCGGTAGAAGTGAGTGATCAATGCTTCGCCACCGCTTTCCAGCAAGGGCACAGTGGATTTGACGATTGCACGGTCTTGAACGCTAAGCATAAGGCGACTCCTGATCTACTTGGATTGCTAACTGATTGCCTTATACCTATCAGTTTCCATGCCAGAAAATAAAACCATATAAATCAATTAGTTAAATTCTTTATAGTCATTTCGACACACACTGACTTATAGTCATACCGACTACATGGAGTCACTATGACTGCAAAAGCCTTGCTCACCACCCTGCTGCCACTGGTCGCCGACCTGTCCCGCGAACTCCCCGAAGGCGAGCGTTATCGGCGCTTGCTCGAAGCCATGCGCGCCTTGCTCCCGTGCGATGCAGCCGCCCTGCTGCGCCTTGATGGCGAATGGTTGGTGCCACTGGCCGTCGACGGGTTGAGCACCGACACCCTCGGTCGACGCTTCAAAATCAGCGAACACCCGCGTTTCGAAGCGCTGCTCAGCAGCCACGGCCCGACCCGTTTTGCCGCCGACAGCGACCTGCCCGACCCTTATGACGGCTTGGTCGATGGCCTCGGTGAGCATCTGGAAGTCCACGACTGCATGGGTTGCCCGCTGTTTATCGACGAGCGCCCGTGGGGTTTGCTGACCCTCGACGCACTCGATCCGGAGCGCTTCGAACCGATCGAACTGGACGCCCTGGAAGCCTTCGCCAGCCTCGCCGCCGCCACCGTCAACGCCGCCGAGCGCATCGAACGCCTGGCCAATCGTGTCGAAGACGAACATCAACGGGCCGAGGTTTACCGACAAGCCAGCGGCCAGCAGAACCGCGACATGATTGGCCAGAGCAAGGCGCACAAACGGCTGGTAGAAGAAATCAATCTGGTGGGCGGCAGCGATCTGACCGTGCTGATCACCGGCGAAACCGGGGTCGGCAAGGAACTGGTCGCCCAAGCCATCCACGCCGCATCGCCCCGGGCCGATAAGCCGATCATCAGCCTCAACTGCGCCGCGCTGCCGGACACGCTGGTGGAAAGCGAACTATTCGGCCACGTCCGCGGCGCCTTCACCGGCGCGATGAACGATCGGCGCGGCAAGTTTGAACTGGCCAATGGCGGCACGCTGTTTCTCGATGAAGTCGGTGAGCTGTCCCTGACCGTCCAGGCCAAATTGCTGCGCGTCCTGCAAAGCGGTCAGCTGCAGCGATTGGGCTCGGATAAAGAGCATCTGGTCGACGTACGACTGATCGCTGCGACCAACCGCGACCTGGCCGAGGAAGTGCGCAGCGGCCGCTACCGTGCCGACTTCTATCACCGCCTGAGCGTTTATCCGTTGCTGGTACCGGCACTGCGTGATCGCGGGCGGGATGTGCTGCTGCTCAGCGGCTACTTCCTGGAGCAAAACCGCTCTCGCATGGGCCTCAACAGCCTGCGTCTGACCAGCGATGCGCAGGCGGCATTGCTGGCGTATACATGGCCGGGCAATGTGCGGGAGCTGGAGCACTTGATTGGCCGCAGTGCCTTGAAGGCGCTGGGTAACTGCAAGGAGCGGCCGAAGATTCTGAGTTTGAGCGCGGCGGATCTGGATTTGCCCAATGGCAGCGTTGAGCTTGCAACCGAGCCAGTCCCTGCCAGCCCTGCGGCTTTGGTCTTGGGAGACTTGCGGGCGGCGACCGAGGATTATCAGCGTCGACTGATTAACGCCTGTCTGGAACGGCACCATAACAATTGGGCGAGTGCAGCGCGTGAGCTAGGCTTGGATCGGGCGAATCTTGGAAGAATGGCGAAGCGGTTGGGGATAAAGGATTAAATGTGGCGGTTTCTGAATACACCCCTCACCCCAGCCCTCTGGGGAGAGGGTTGGGGTGAGGGGTGGATCCGACCACCAACCCATAACTACCCTAAAGCCCACCCCGTTCAGGTCGATAACCCGGCATCGATAGCTGCTGGCGATCCTCGCGATTGCCCATCACCTTTTTCCACAGAAGGTTTTTATGTCTTCAAACAAAGCCCGCGCAGACTCACTTTCGCTTCTGCTGTTTACCTTGCGCAGTGGCAAGCTGATGGCGATCAACCTGCTGAAAGTCAGTGAAATCATTCCCTGCCCGCCGCTGACCAAGCTGCCGGAGTCGCACCCCCACGTCAAAGGCATCGCCACCCTGCGCGGTGCCTCGTTGTCGGTGATCGACCTCAGCCGTGCCATCGGTGAACGGCCGCTGGAAGACCCGAACGGTGGCTGCCTGATCGTCACCGATGTCAGCCGCTCCAAGCAGGGTTTGCACGTTCAGGCCGTGAGCAAGATCGTCCACTGCCTGACCACCGACATCCGTCCGCCGCCGTTTGGCTCTGGCGGCGTGCGCTCATACATCACTGGCGTGACCTCGGTCGACGGTACGTTGGTACAGGTGCTGGACATCGAAAAAGTGATCCATGGCATCGCCCCGGCGCAGATTGAAACGGCCCCGACCGAACTGAGCATGGAAGACGCCGAAGTACTCGGCAACGCTCGGATCCTGGTGGTCGATGACAGCCAGGTGGCGTTGCAGCAATCGGTCCACACCCTGCGCAACCTCGGCCTGCAATGCCACACCGCCCGCAGTGCCAAGGAAGCCATCGACTGCCTGCTGGACCTGCAAGGTACGGCCCAGCAGATCAACCTGATCGTCTCGGACATCGAAATGTCGGAGATGGACGGCTACGCCTTTACCCGAACCCTGCGCGAAACCCCGGACTTCTCGCACCTCTATGTGCTGCTGCACACCTCTTTGGACAGCGCGATGAACAGCGAAAAGGCCCGTCTTGCCGGCGCGAACGCAGTGCTGACCAAGTTCTCCTCGCCAGAGCTGACCAAGTGCCTGATCGAAGCGGCCAAGGCTGTCGCTGAACAAGGTCATTGAGGCTTGAGCAAAGACTTCTGCTTTCTGATGCGGCGCAACCTTGCTGAAGGTGTGCCTGCGATCGCTTGGCCTCAGGGAATCGTCCTCAGCGAATACCGCCCCGATCTGGCTGAAGCCGTTCATCGTTTGATGGAATCGGGCTATCAGGAAGGTGGCGGTCGCGTGCCGGCCCTGGACGTTTGGCAACAGCGTTTTGAAACCGATCCTGAATATGATCCGAGCCTGTGCTTCATCGCTCTGGATGCCGAAGGTATTGTGGGTGTTTGCCAGTGCTGGACCAGCGCATATATCAAGAACCTGGTGGTGCATCCACGGGCTCAGGGCCGGGGTTTGGGTCGTGCATTGTTACTGCATGCTTTCAAAGTGTTTCAGCAACGGCGCGAAGGTTTTGTGGATTTGAAGGTATTGGAAGACAACCTTAGAGCGCAGCGTTTGTATGAAAACGCCGGAATGCGTGTAATCCGCCGGGAACCGGTTCCGGCCTGACACACCGCCTTCGCGAGCAGGCTCGCTCCCACAATGGATCTTTGTCGTACACAAAATCTGTGTCCTATGCAGAGCCAATGTGGGAGCGAGCCTGCTCGCGAAGGGGCCGACACATTCAACCTGAACCCATCAGGCATACTCCAACCTTGGCCAAAACACCCCCAAGGATGCCCGACCCCATGAAAGCAGCAAGCCTGACCCTCCTCTGCCTCACCGCTCTTGCCTCCCAGGTTCACGCTTCCAGCCCGGACGCCTGGGCCGCCTACGACAAAGCCGTGCTCGCCAGTTGCACCAAGGCCAGCGGCTTGAAAAATGCCAAACCTGTGGGCAACGCCGCGCAGTTCGATGACCGGGTTGGCTACACCGCACTGCTGTTGCAAGGCCAATACCCGCAAAAACACATGAAAGGCCAGCAAGGCACCGAACTGTGTCTCTACAACAAAAAAAGCAAAACCGCTTACGTCACCGAATGGGACTCCATCCGCCCAACCGCCAAGGCGCAGTGACTGGCGCATAACTTGCTTCGATAGCGGCCTTTGCGGCGGCATTCTGTCGCCGTTTCATGTCCTTTAATGCGACTGGCCGTTCAATGAATACGACGTTTTCCTGCGTAGGCTGTGGCAAATGCTGCAACGACCACCACGTACCCCTGACCCTGCCCGAAGCCCGGATGTGGGCGGCCGATGGCGGTCAGGTGATCGTGCTGGTGGAAGGTTTCCTGGGCAATGGCCTGGGTCTGCCAGTGCAGCAACGCGAACACGCCGAACGCCGTTCGGTGAAGGTTCGAAGCGGCGTATCCGAGGCGCACATAGCCATCACCTTTGCCGCCTACAACGTTGGCCCTTGCCGGAATCTTGACGAAGATAACCTCTGCCGCATTTATGAACGCCGGCCGCTGGTGTGCCGCATCTACCCGATGGAAATCAATCCGCATATTCCCCTGAACCCTGCGGTGAAAGAATGTCCGCCCGAGTCGTGGGAAAAGGGGCCGGATCTGATTGTGGGGGGTGAATTGGTCGATCAGGAACTGGCCGGATTGATCCAGCGCTCCCGTCAGGCGGATCGCGATGACATTCAGTCCAAGGAGGCGATTTGCGCGCTGTTGGGGATTCGGACTACAGCGTTGAAAGGTGATGGGTTTACCGCTTATCTGCCGGATATGACGGCGTTTGCGAGGGTCATCGATCAGGTTGCGGTGCAGCCAGTGCCCGGGTCAGGCGCTGACTGGTTGTTTCATGTGTCGGGTGAGGACATTGCCGGGCAAGTGCAGGCGGCGGGTGCGCAAGTGGCGACGGATACGCCCGTGAACTATGCGTTTATTTCGTTGCGGGCGGCCTGAGGCGCCAGCCTTCAGAATCACTGCGCACTCCGTTGCGCAGTGATTCGTCGCCAAGAGGGTTAGCTGGCCGTCACTGCCAGACATTCCACTTCTACCCGCGCGTTCTCGACCAACTTGCCGGCGAACGTCGTACGTGCGGGCAAACGATCCGCCGCAAAGAAACTGCGATACACAGCATTCATGGCGGAAAAATCCCTTATGTCGGCAAGGATGACCGTGCATTTGGCCACTTGAGCCAGGGACGAACCGCTACGTTGCAGCGCGGTACGCAAGTTCTCCATGACCTGGGTCGTCTGCGGACCGATGCCGCCCTTCACCAGTTCACCATCAGCCCCCAGGCCGAGTACTCCGGAAAGGTAAATGGTCTCGCCGACCTGCACCGCATCGGAGAATGCCAGACCTTCCTCATTCGGAAAGTAGCGTGGTGAGTCTGGTGCTGCGGGTGGCAAATAACGCTGGGTAATCGCTTGGTACTGGCCATTTTGCTTAAGACGCTCAAGCGCCGCATTCAGGTTATCGCGCAGCGGGGTGTCGGTTTTTCGCACGGCCATGGCCACGCCACTGCCCAGCATGGGGTCCTTGAGCGCTGGACCGACAAAATCGAAACCTTGCCCCTGAGGCTGACTTAAAAGCGCCTGGTTGATTTCAATCGAGTCTTGCAGGGTCGCGTCGAGCTCACCCGCCAGCAGGCTGGCGACCAATTGGTCGTTGAAATTGAAACTGCGCACCGTCACCCCGGCGGCCGCCCAGCGAGCCTTGGCGAAAGCCTCGCGACTTGTGCCTGCAAGGACGCCGACACGCTTGCCCTTGAGTGATTGCGCATCCGGCTGCAGATTCGAGCCCACGCGAGCCACCAGACGGTTACTCAAGGGATACAGGTCTTCGGTGAAGTCAACCCGCTCGCGACGCGCAGGGGTGGCGGTCATCGGCATGATCACGTCGAAACGGTTGGCTTCAAGGGCATGAATGTTGGTCGCGTAATCCTGATCAACCCAGACACAGCGGGATTTGAGTTCGGCACACAGCGCGTTGCCCAACTCGACGTTCAATCCCACCAGCTCCCCCTTGTCGTTACGACTCTCGAACGGTGGAACCAGCGCTTCGACACCGAAACGGATCTGTGGATCGGGCGCAGACGACATGCAGCCAGTGGTCAGGGCCACCAGCGACAGTAGAGAGAGGGTTTTAACCAGAGACATTTTGGCGGCCTTCATCGAAAATTCACGGGCATGAATCTTCGACGAGTGGCCACCGACTTACCCAGAGGGCAAATCGCTCATCTTTGTAGGAACTATCTCAATGACAGAAAGAACAATTACCGCTCAACAAAACGCCTGACAGTCAGCGTTTACCCATGGAGCGACGAGTACCAGGAGGCGCTGCGCCCGGGGTCTTGGTATGGCCGTTCTTGGCGCCATTCTTGTACCAGGGCTGGCTGGCGTTCTTTGCGGCAGCCAGGTCGCCCGGTTTGAACGGGAACTTGAACGCCGGGATCTCGGCTTTGGTTTCGCTGTCTGCGCTGGAGTCGACGCTGTCTGGCAGGTCTGCCTGGTCGTCGCTCAAAGCGTCGGCAACCGGCGGTTGTGTCGGGGAAGTCATGAAAGCTCCGGGTGATGCATAGAGTCGGGCCCGGTCAGCGAGCCGCGAAAGGCGGCAGTATACCTGTCTCGGGAGTCGCAAGCTTCAAGCAGCAAGCGAGTCCGTCGGGTTTGTGCTGACTGACACACCGGCCGGCGCACATCTGGGGGAGTCAGCTGTCAGGCATACCAAGCCCAAACTGACAGCGCCGTCAGTTAGCAGTCACCTCGCTGACCGGCGAACAGGTTTATAAAGGAAGATACAAACCTGAAAAAAACCGACCCACAGCCCCGGCGCCCCACTCGCATGCGAATTCAGAAAAAACCCGCCTTGCTCGCAGCCCTTCTGATCGTTCTGGCAGCGCTGGGCCTGTGGTACGCCATCAAGCCCGCTACCACCAAACTGACCGCGCCCACGGCGATCCCCGTTCGGGTAGTGAGCGTCACCGAAAAAGACGTCCCCCGCTACGTCAGCGGCATCGGCTCGGTGCTGTCCCTGCATAGCGTTGTGGTGCGCCCGCAAATTGACGGCATCCTCACCAAATTATTGGTCAAGGAAGGCCAACTGGTGAACAAAGGCGACCTGCTCGCCACCATCGACGACCGCGCGATCCGCGCCAGCCTCGATCAAGCCCGGGCGCAACTCGGCGAAAGCCAGGCGCAGCTGCAAGTCGCACTGGTCAACCTCAAACGCTACAAACTACTGAGCGTGGATGACGGCGTATCCAAACAGACCTATGACCAGCAACAGGCGTTAGTCAACCAACTCAAAGCCACCGCCCAAGGTAACCAGGCCTCGATCGACGCCGCGCAAGTGCAGCTTTCCTACACACAGATTCGCTCCCCGGTGACCGGTCGCGTCGGTATTCGCACAGTGGATGAAGGCAACTTCCTGCGCATGACCGACGCTCAAGGCCTGTTCACGGTGACCCAGATCGACCCGATCGCCGTGGAGTTCTCCCTGCCACAGCAAATGCTGCCGACCCTGCAGGGACTGATCAACGATCCACAGCACACGCCGGTCAAGGCTTATATCGGCGCCGACACCGACGGGGAAACCGGCAACCTGCTCGGCGAAGGTCATTTGACCCTGATCGACAACCAGATCAACGCCAACACCGGGACCATCCGCGCCAAGGCCGAATTCGCCAACCCCGCACAGAAACTCTGGCCGGGCCTGCTGGTAACGGTAAAGATTCAGACAGCACTGGATAAAAATGCGCTGGTGGTGCCGCCCACCGTCGTACAACGTGGCCTCGATCAACATTTCGTCTACCGGGTCAATGGCGACAAGGTCGAAGCCGTTCAGGTGCAGATGGTTTATCAAGGCAGCGGCCAGGACCTCATCAAAGGCGTGAAACCGGGCGATGTGCTGGTCAGCGACGGCCAGTCGCGGCTCAAGCCCGGCTCGACCGTGCAGGTAGTGACCGACCCACCGCAAGTGGTGCAATCGGAGCCGAAACCATGAAGGGCCATGGCTCGGTTTCCGCGTGGTGCATCGATCATCCGGTGGCGACGGTCCTGCTGACCTTTGCCTTGGTGCTGCTCGGTGTCATCGCCTTTCCGCAACTGTCGATTGCGCCACTGCCGGAAGCAGAATTCCCGACCATTCAGGTGGCCGCGCAACTGCCTGGCGCCAACCCCGAAACCATGGCCTCGTCGGTGGCCACGCCGCTTGAAGTGCAATTCAGCGCCATCCCCGGCGTGACCCAAATGACCTCGAGTAGCGCCCTGGGCTCGACCATCCTGACCCTGCAATTCACCCTCGACAAAAGCATCGACACCGCCGCCCAGGAAGTCCAGGCCGCGATCAACACCGCCGCCGGCAAACTACCCAAAGACATGCCGAACCTGCCGAACTGGAGGAAGGTCAATCCGGCCGATAGCCCGGTGCTGATCCTCAGCATCAACTCGCCGCAAATGCCCGGCACCGAGGTCAGTGACCTGGTGGAAACCCTGCTCGCCCGTCAGATCAGCCAGATCGACGGCGTAGGCAATATCAACATCACCGGTCAGCAACGTCCGGCGATCCGCGTGCAGGCGTCGGCGGACAAACTCGCCGCCATTGGCCTGACCCTGGCAGACATTCGCCTCGCGATCCAGCGGACCAGCCTCAACCTGGCCAAGGGTGCGTTGTACGGCGAGTCGAGCATTTCGACCTTGTCCACCAACGACCAATTGTTCCACCCCCAGGAATACGGTCAGCTGATTGTTTCCTACAAGGACGGCGCACCGGTTCATCTCAAGGATGTAGCCAAAGTCGTCAACGGTTCGGAAGACGCCTACATCCAGGCCTGGGCTGACGGTCAGCCGGGGGTGAACCTGGTGATTTTCCGGCAACCGGGAGCCAACATCGTCGAGACCGTGGACCGTATTCAAGCGGCCCTGCCGACGCTAGAGGCCATGCTGCCGGCATCGGTGCAGGTCAAAGTGTTGATCGACCGCACCCAGACCATCCGTGCTTCGTTGCATGAAGTGGAGGTCACCCTGCTGATCGCAATCCTGCTGGTGGTGGCGGTGATGGCGCTGTTCCTGCGGCAGTTATCGGCGACCCTGATCGTGGCGTCGGTGCTCGGTGTGTCGCTGATCGCCAGTTTCGCCCTGATGTACATCATGGGTTTCAGCCTGAACAACCTGACGCTGGTGGCGATCGTGGTGTCCGTCGGGTTTGTGGTGGACGATGCGATTGTGGTGGTGGAAAACATTCACCGTCACTTGGAAGCCGGCGACGGCATGCGCGAGGCGGCGATCAAAGGTGCCGGCGAGATTGGTTTCACCGTGGTCTCCATCAGCTTTTCGCTGGTGGCGGCGTTCATTCCGCTGCTCTTCATGGGCGGCGTGGTCGGGCGGCTGTTCAAGGAATTCGCCCTGACTGCCACTTCGACGATCATGATTTCGGTGGTGGTCTCGTTGACGCTGGCGCCAACGCTCGCCGCGCTGTTCATGCGCGCGCCGGTGCATAACGCCCACAGCAAACCTACGTTTGGCGAACGCTTGCTGGCAGGCTATGAAAAACTTCTACGCCGCGCCCTCGCCCACCAGAAGCTGATGATCGGCGTGTTCGGCCTGTCTCTGGGCCTGGCGATAGCCGGTTACATTTTTATCCCCAAGGGCTTCTTCCCGGTGCAGGACACCGGTTTCGTCCTCGGCACCACCGAAGCGGCCGCCGATATTTCCTACGGCGACATGGTGAAAAAACACCTGGCGATGGCCGAAATCGTCGCGGCGGATCCGGCAGTCGCGGCGTTTTCCCACTCGGTTGGCGTCTCTGGCAGTAACCAGACCATCGCCAACGGTCGCTTCTGGATCTCTCTGAAAAAACGCGGCGACCGCGACGTCTCCGCCAGTCAGTTCATTGACCGGATACGTCCGCAACTGATGAAAGTCCCGGGCATCGTGCTGTACCTGCGCGCCGGGCAAGACATCAACCTCAGCTCCGGTCCGAGTCGCGCGCAGTACCAATACGTGCTCAAGAGTAACGACGGGCCACTCCTGAGCACCTGGACCCAGCGCCTGACGGAAAAACTGCGCGCCAACCCGGCGTTCCGTGACATTTCCAACGACCTGCAACTGGGCGGCAGCATCACCCACATCAGCATTGACCGTAGCGCCGCCGCACGTTTCGGCCTGACCGCCAGCGATGTCGACGAAGCGTTGTACGACGCCTTCGGCCAGCGGCAGATCAATGAGTTCCAGACCCAGACCAACCAGTACAACGTGATTCTGGAACTGGACACCAAGCAGCGCGGCAAGGCCGAAAGCCTCAACTATTTCTACCTGCGCTCGCCGCTCAGCGGGGAAATGGTGCCGCTGTCGGCCCTGGCCAAATTCGACGCGCCAACGGTCGGCCCGCTGTCCATCGCCCATGACGGCATGTTCCCGGCGGCCAACCTGTCGTTCAATCTGGCGCCCGGTGTGGCGCTGGGCGATGCGGTGATCATGCTCAATCAGGCCAAGACCGACATCGGCATGCCGGTGGCCATCAGCGGTAATTTCCAGGGCGCGGCCCAGGCGTTCCAGAGTTCGCTGGCCAGTCAACCATGGCTGATCCTGGCGGCGCTGGTGGCGGTGTACATCATTCTCGGCGTGCTTTACGAGAGCTTCGTCCATCCGCTGACCATCATCTCGACGCTGCCGTCGGCGGGGCTCGGCGCGGTGATCATGTTGTGGATTTGCGGGCAGGACTTTTCGATCATGGCGCTGATCGGGCTGGTGTTGCTGATCGGGATCGTGAAGAAGAACGGCATCCTGATGATCGACTTCGCCCTCGAAGCGCAACGCAAGGGCGGGCTGTCGCCGGAAGAAGCGATCTACCAGGCCTGTATCACACGATTCCGGCCGATCATCATGACCACCCTCGCCGCCCTGCTCGGCGCGCTGCCATTGATGCTCGGTTATGGCACCGGCGCCGAACTGCGCCAGCCCTTGGGGATCGCGGTCGTCGGCGGCTTGCTGGTGAGCCAGGCGCTGACGTTGTTCACCACGCCGGTCATATACTTGTGGCTTGAGCGGCTATTCCATCGGCCTAAGCCAACGCCACATCCGGCTCTGGCGACCACAGACTGAGGCGGGGTCATGCGCGTTCTGATTATCGAAGACGAAGAAAAAACCGCGGATTATCTGCACCGCGGCCTGACGGAACAGGGTTACACCGTGGACCTGGCGCGCGACGGCGTTGACGGCCTGCACCTGGCGCTGGAAAGCGACTATGCGGTGATCGTCCTCGACGTCATGCTGCCGGGCCTCGACGGCTTCGGCGTACTGCGCGCGTTGCGTGCGCGCAAGCAAACCCCGGTGATCATGTTGACCGCCCGCGAGCGTGTGGAAGATCGCATCAAAGGCCTGCGCGACGGTGCCGACGATTACCTTGGCAAACCATTTTCCTTTCTGGAACTGGTGGCGCGCCTTCAGGCGCTGACCCGCCGCAGCGGTGGTCATGAACCGGTGCAGGTGAGCATCGCCGACCTGTGGATAGATTTGATCAGCCGCAAAGCCACCCGTGCCGGCACGCGTCTGGACCTGACCGCCAAGGAGTTCTCGCTATTGAGCGTGCTGGCCCGCCGTCAGGGTGAAATCCTGTCGAAAACCGCCATTGCCGAAATGGTCTGGGACATCAATTTCGACAGCGACGCCAACGTTGTCGAAGTCGCGATCAAACGCCTGCGCGCCAAACTCGACGGGCCGTTCGAAGAGAAACTGCTGCACACAATTCGTGGCATGGGTTATGTGCTGGAGAGCCGTGGTGTCCAGTAACTCAATCGCGCTACGCCTGAGCGGGATGTTCACGCTGGTGGCACTTTTGGTGTTTCTGTTGATCGGCTGGGCGCTGTATCAACAGGTCGATAAAGGCCTGGGTTTGTTGCCCGAGGCTGAACTGGACGCGCGCTACAGCGTGCTTGAATCCACGGTCGGGCGTTATGGCACGCCCGAGCATTGGGTGAAGATCAACAACAAGCTCAAGCTGCTCGGCGAAGAAGACAAACGCATCAGCTTCTGGATCATCAGCGGTGATCCGCACTACGAATACGGCAACCTGACGCCGCAGATTCGCGCCTTTGCCGAAGGCCCGCTGGGCATGCGCGACTTGAATCTTGCGGATCAGCCTTATCCGCTGAAAGTGCTGGTCAGTCAGTTCCCGGCCAAGGATCAACGCCCGCCGTTGCGCTTCATGATCGGCATCGACACCGAGACGTTTTTGCAAACTCAGCACCATTTGCTGGTTGCCCTGATCAGCCTGGCGATCATCGGCGTGTTGCTGGCGTCGGCCCTCGGTTATTGGGTGGCGCGGATCGGCCTCAAGCCGCTGATCAAGTTGTCCCAGGAAGCCCAGCGGCTGGCACCGCCGTTGTTGTCCGGTCGCCTGCAATTGTCGCCGCTACCGCCGGAACTGAATCAGTTCGTCAATTCGTTCAACTCGACACTGGAGCGGGTCGAACAGGCTTACTCGCGCCTTGAGTCGTTCAACGCGGACGTGGCCCACGAACTGCGCTCGCCCCTGACCAACCTGATCGGCCAGACCCAGGTTGCGCTGACTCGCGGGCGATCCGCCGAACACTATTTTGAAGTGCTGCAATCGAACCTTGAAGAGCTTGAGCGACTGCGCTCGATCATCAACGACATGCTGTTCCTCGCCAGTGCAGACCAAGGCAGCAAAGCCACCAAACTGACCTCCACCTCGCTGGCCGATGAAGTGGCCACGACCCTGGAGTATCTGGATTTCATCCTTGAAGACGCGCAGGTTCAGGTGCAGGTCAGTGGCGATGCCCAAGTGCGGATCGAGATCGCTCATCTGCGCCGGGCGTTGATCAACCTGCTGAGCAACGCGGTGCAGCACACCGAGCCTGGGCAAGTGATTGAGGTGCGGATCGAGGTTGAGGAGCATCAGGTCAGCATCGGGGTTGCGAACCCTGGATCGCCGATTGCCAGCGAGCATTTGTCGCGGCTGTTTGAGCGTTTTTATCGGGTCGATGCATCGCGCAGCAACAGTGGCAACAACCATGGCTTGGGGTTGGCGATCGTCAAGGCGATTGCACTGATGCACGGCGGGGACGTGTTTGTGCGCAGTGATCACGGCATGAATACCTTCGGCATCCACCTCCCCGTCTGATCCAACCCGGCCCTCAGAAGCCACCTCACCAGAGGACATGTTCAATTCGGCCACCTACTGTTGCTTTAAGCGCAACAGTCCTTTCATGAATCCGCTCTTTTTCCCCTCTCCAATCCCCCTTATCTTGGCCCCACCAAACAGCACTTGCCAAGCAAGAAGGTTTTAAAGATGTCCAACACTATGGGTATTGCCAGCGCTTTCGTTTTGTCCTCTTTGTTTCTGTCTCCGTTCGCCATCGCTGAAGAGTCGCAGACGTTCGTCGCGCAAAACTCCGCCCGCGCTGCTGCATTCGAACAGTATCAGAGCGAAATGACAGCCAAGGCCCAGGAAGCTGCGCAAACCCCTCAAGCGTCGAGCACTCAGACCCTGCCAGTGGTTGAGAAAGACAGCTGATTGCCCCGTATCACTCTGTTTCCCTCGACACTTTTCATCGGCTCTTCCCTTTGAAAAGTTGTCTTCAAAGCCGCTGCTATCAGCGGCTTTTTTTCGTTGTGGTTTTAAACAGCTTTAGTTCGTCTTCCCTAACAAGAAACATCCTGAGTCTCAAAACAATGAGGCTCTAAGTTGACCCAAGGAGCTTTACCGCTAGTGCGTTTCCCTCTCAGATTCAGCCCGTTATTCATTGCAATCGCTGCAACGGTGACGCCTGCCGCTCACGCCGCAGACGACTCAAACGCCGAAGGTTTCGTTGAAGGATCGAGCCTCATCCTCAACGCCCGTAACTACTACATGAACCGCAACCGCCTGCAGCACACGGACGACAACATTGAATGGGGCCAGGGTTTCCTTGGCCTCTTCGAATCGGGCTACACCCAAGGCGCCGTCGGTTTCGGCGTTGACGCCCACGCCATGCTCGGGCTCAAGCTCGACGGCGGTGGCGGCACTGATAATTCGAGCATCCTGCCGGTCAGCGATGGCAACGGCAAAGCGCCAGGTTCGTTCTCAACGGCGGGTGGCACACTGAAAATGCGTGCCTTCGACACCGAACTGAAGGCCGGTGACTTGTTTCTCGCCAACCCGGTGATCGCCGGCGGCGAAACCCGCATGCTGCCCCAGACCTTTCGCGGCGTCAGCCTGACCAACCACAGTTTTGACGGCTGGATGATCGAAGGTGGCCAGGCGAGTTTCACCAAGCCTTACAACCAGAGTGGACACACCCGAATCGGCACGTCCTACGGCAGCCTGGCCGACGGTGACGAAAGTAAGCACCTGAATTGGGCCGGCGTGGCCTGGAGCGGCCTGCCGGGGTTAACCAGCAGCCTCTATGCTTCCGAACTCAAGGACATCTGGAACCAGTATTACTACGACCTGGATTACACCTACGCGTTGAACGATCTGGTCAGCCTCAACCCGGGCCTGCATGCCTATCACACGCAAGACACCGGCGATGCGCTGCTGGGCCACATCGACAACAACACCTACAGCCTGCATTTCACCGTGGGCGTGGGCAATCACAGCGTTACCGCGGCCTATCAGCGGGTCAACGGCAACACGCCGTTCGACTACATCAGCCAGGGCGACAGCGTCTACCTCGACAATTCCCAGCAGTATTCGGACTTCAACGGCCCGAACGAACGCTCATGGAAACTCAAGTACGCCTACGACTTTGTCGGGCTCGGCCTCGCCGGCCTGACCTCGGCGGTCTCTTACTCCCAAGGGGAACTGGACCTGACCAAGGTCGACCCGGACAGCCCCGGTTATGCCTCGTGGTACAGCGCTGATGGCAAAAACGCCAGGCACTGGGAACGAGACATCGATCTCAAGTATGTGGTTCAGGGCGGCAAGGCCAAAAACCTGGCGCTGCGTCTGCAATGGGCGACCAACCGTGGAGGCAACGGCTACGGCGTACTGGATCAGGACACCGATGAATACCGGGTGATCGTCGACTACCCGCTCAATGTCTTCTAAGCTTCTATAAGTAAAAGGCCAGCATGTTTTGCTGGCCTTTTTTTTATCCGGGATTTATACAGGCGCTCCGAACGCAAAGGGTATCTGGGATTCTGCCTGAGTCTTGCAAAACACTTTCATAACGCCTCATTAGCAGAAGTCAGAACCATGAGTGTGAGCACTGCAATTTCTCACCATCCGATCCGGTCGACGCGATCGGAGCAGCTTCTGCTTCTCGGCAGTTTGCTGCTGGTGATTGCGATATCAAGCATCGTGACGTTCCTGCTCATTCGCGAACGCGCCAATGCTGAACACTCCGCCACTCGCGCAGCCACCAACATCGTGCAACTGATCGACGCCGACGTGCTGCGCAATGTCGAACTCTATGACCTGTCCTTGCTCGGCTTGATCGCCGCCTCCCAGCGTGAAGACCTCAAGAACGTTTCCCCTGCCATCCACCATCTGGCCCTGTTTGACCGCGCCACTGCCGCGCCGTACAAGGGCGACATTTTGTTGCTGGACAACAAGGGCGACGTGATCGCCGACTCGGCCTCGGTAGAGCCCAGAAAGGGCAATTTTGCTGACCGCGAATACTTTCAGTCGCACGTGAACAATCGCGACCCGAGCATGTTCATCAGCCGTCCCTTCCGTTCCAGACTGCCTGAACATGAATGGCGAATCAGCTTCAGTCGCCGGGTCAGCGGCTCACAGGGTGAATTTCTTGGCGTGGCCGAAGCCGCCATGCGCTTGAGTTATTTCGATCAACTGTTCAACAGCTTGAGCATCGGTCGTGACAGCTCGGTCAACCTGATCAGCTCGGACGGGATTCTTCTGGCCCAGGAACCCCGCTTGGCCGAAGAGCTGATTGGCAAGGACTTCAGCAACCGTCCCAACTTTCAGCGCATCGTCAAGGAAGGCAACGGCAGCTTCACCAGTGTTTCAAGCCACTATAAGGACAAACGCCTGTACACGTTCTCCAAGGTGGGCAACTTGCCGTTGATCGTCATCGTTGCACTGTCCAGTGATGAAGTGTTTGCGTCGTGGAAGCGCACGGCGGTGGTGGTCAGCGTTGCGACTATTGCGCTGTGCATCGGCTTGCTCTGGCTGACTTGGCTGCTCAGCCGGGAACTGCGCCTGCGCCACAACGCCGAACAGGAGCTGGCGCAACTGGCGGCCACCGATGCCTTGACCGGCCTGGCCAACCGCCGAACGCTGGATCAGGTCCTGCGTCATGAGTGGTTCCGCGCTCAACGTTCCGGCCAGCCATTGTCGCTGCTGATGATTGATGCCGACCATTTCAAGGCGTTCAACGATCGTCATGGGCATCAGGCTGGCGACGATGCGTTGCGCTCGGTGGCCAAGGTGATCTCCGACAATGTGAGGCGACCAGCCGATCTGGTCGCCCGTTATGGCGGTGAGGAGTTTTCGGTGATTCTCGCGGAAACCGACAGCCAGGGTGCGCAACAGATTGCCGAACACATCCGCGCGACAGTGGAACAATTGCCGCTGGTGGCAGGTGCCGAGTCGCCAATTACTGTCAGTATCGGTATCAGCACCTGGACCACCTCCGCCGAGATCAGCCTGGAACAGCTATTGTTTGCAGCGGACAAGGCGCTGTATCAGGCCAAGGAAAGTGGGCGTAATCGGGTGGTTTGTGCGGATTAGAAGGCATAAAAAAAGGCCACCCGAAGGTAGCCTTTAAAAACTAGAGAGGTTTTTTACTTACACGGCCGCAACTGGACGCATGTAAGAGATCGGTGCAGTGCTGGCGTCTTCGAAAGTCACGACTTCCCAAGCATCTGTCTGCTCAATCAACTTGCGCAGCAGCTGGTTGTTCAATGCATGTCCGGACTTGAAGCCCTTGAACTCACCTATCAGGCTATTGCCCAGCAGGTAGAGGTCACCAATTGCATCGAGGATCTTGTGCTTAACGAATTCGTCTTCATAGCGAAGGCCGTCTTCGTTCAGTACACCATCCGCGTCGACCACAATAGCGTTTTCAACGCTGCCGCCGAGTGCGAGGTTGTGCTTGCGCAGGTACTCGATATCACTCATGAAACCAAAGGTACGGGCGCGGCTGACTTCTTTTACGAACGAAGTGCTGGAAAAATCCACGCTTGCACTTTGTGTGCGGTTACGGAAAACCGGGTGATCGAAATCGATCTCGAAACTCACCTTGAAGCCTTCGAAAGGGACGAAAGTGGCGCGCTTGTCGCCGTCTTCCACTGTCACTTCCCGCAGGATCCGGATGAACTTCTTCGGTGCGTCCTGTTCTTCCAGGCCGGCCGATTGAATCAGGAATACGAAAGGTCCAGCGCTACCATCCATGATCGGAACTTCAGACGCGGAGAGCTCGACGTAGGCGTTATCGATGCCCAGGCCAGCCATGGCCGAGAGCAAGTGCTCCACCGTATCCACTTTGGTGTCACCACTGACCAATGTGGTCGACATCGTGGTTTCACCAACGTTTTCCGCGCGGGCAGGAATCTGCACCACAGGGTCGAGATCGGCACGAACAAACACAATGCCGGTGTCGATAGGTGCGGGCTTGAGGGTCAGGTATACCTTTTCCCCGGAGTGCAGGCCTACACCTGTAGCACGGATAATATTTTTCAGTGTGCGTTGTTTAATCATGGCTTGGGCCGCTTCAGCGCAAATTGCGAACTGGTATCAACAAAGGCTGGCGATGATAGCAGACCAGACCTTTGCTGAACACCAATCACCTTCATAGCCCTGATACATTCCATTAATCGGCCTGACGACGCAGGAAAGCCGGGATGTCCAGGTAGTCCAGATCATCTTGCGGGTTCATCTTCGCGGCAGTCGCAGCACCGGCCTGAGCCTGGTTGCGCATGACGGTCGGACGGTCCAGGTCACGATAGTTCACAGCAGGCGCTTCCTGACGCGAAGGCGCTTGTTGCTGCGGTTGCGAAGTCACGGAGGTGTGCATGGTGTTGTCGATAACCTTCACAGGCTTCTCGATTTTCGCGCCCAAACCAGTGGCTACTACTGTTACGTGCAGCTCGTCGCGCATGTCCGGATCGATAACGGTACCAACCTTGACCATCGCGTGCTCGGAAGCGAAAGCTTCGATGATGCTACCCACGTCGGAGTACTCACCCAGGGACAGGTCAGGACCGGCGGTGATGTTCACCAGGATGCCGCGTGCACCTTGCAGGTTCACGTCTTCCAGCAACGGGTTGCGAATGGCCGCTTCGGTGGCCTCGCGTGCACGGTTCGGACCGCTGGCGCAGCCAGTGCCCATCATCGCCATGCCCATTTCGCTCATCACGGTACGCACGTCGGCAAAGTCGACGTTGATCATGCCCGGACGCTTGATGATGTCGGAGATACCGCGAACGGCACCGGCCAGTACATCGTCGGCCTTGGCGAACGCGGACAGCAGGCTTGCGTCCTTGCCAAGGATGGTCAGCAGCTTCTCGTTGGGAATGGTGATCAACGAGTCGACGCTTTCAGACAGCAGACGGATGCCTTCATCGGCGATCTGCATGCGCTTGCGACCTTCAAACGGGAACGGACGAGTCACCACCGCAACGGTGAGAATCCCCATTTCCTTGGCCACTTCAGCAATGATCGGCGCAGCACCGGTACCGGTACCACCGCCCATGCCAGTGGTGATGAACACCATATTGGTGCCCTGCAGGACTTCGGCAATGCGCTCACGATCTTCGAGAGCAGCCTGACGACCTACTTCAGGGTTGGCGCCAGCGCCGAGACCTTTGGTCACGCCGGTGCCCAGTTGCAGGATGGTCCGCGCGCCGATGCTTTTCAGCGCTTGGGCATCAGTGTTGGCGCAGATGAATTCAACGCCTTCAATGTTGCTCTTGACCATGTGGTTGACGGCGTTGCCGCCGCCTCCGCCAACACCGATAACTTTAATAACCGGGCTTGCGGGGATGTTGTCTACGAGTTCGAACATTTTCCCTCTCCTTTCATTTCTCTAGTTTTTTCGCCTACTGCTTTTTGCTGCGGTCTTGCGGTGCTGCGTAAATCTTTAGAAGTTGCCTTGTACCCAGCTCTTGATGCGATCGAGCAAGGCGGCTTTCGGTTCTTCATTGCTGTAGCTGTCGCGGCTGCTGATGCCCGAGAACGAAATCCCGTCGGACTGCTTCTGCAGGCCGTACATCAACAGGCCAACGCCGGTGGAATAAATCGGGTTGCGGACCACATCGTCCAGGCCCTTGACGCCATGCGGCACGCCCAGGCGGACCGGCATGTGGAAGATTTCTTCGGCCAGTTCGACCGCACCTTCCATCTTCGACGTACCACCGGTCAGCACGATGCCGGCCGGGATCAGGTCTTCGTAGCCACTGCGACGCAGTTCGGCCTGGATCAGCGTGAACAGCTCGTCGTAACGCGGCTCGACCACTTCGGCCAGGGCCTGACGGGACAGCTCGCGCGGTGGACGGTCGCCAACGCTCGGAACCTTGATGGTTTCACCGGCACCGGCCAGTTTGGCCAGGGCGCAGGCGTAGCGAATCTTGATTTCTTCGGCGTACTGGGTCGGGGTGCGCAACGCCATGGCGATGTCGTTGGTTACCTGGTCGCCCGCAATCGGGATGACCGCGGTGTGACGGATCGCACCTTCGGTGAAAATCGCGATGTCAGTGGTGCCGCCACCGATGTCCACCAGGCACACGCCCAGCTCTTTCTCGTCGTCGGTCAGGACCGAGTAGGCCGAAGCCAGTTGCTCGAGAATGATGTCGTCGATTTCCAGGCCGCAGCGACGCACGCATTTTTCAATGTTCTGTGCGGCATTGACGGCACAGGTGACCACGTGAACCTTGGCTTCCAGACGTACGCCCGACATGCCCAGAGGCTCACGAACACCTTCCTGGTTATCGATCACGTAATCCTGCGGCAGGGTGTGCAGCACGCGCTGGTCAGCCGGGATCGCTACAGCCTGGGCGGCGTCGAGCACGCGCTCGAGGTCGGCGGCGCTGACTTCGCGATCACGAATCGCCACGATGCCGTGGGAGTTCAGGCTGCGGATATGATTGCCCGCCACGCCGACGAACGCCGAGTGAATGCGGCAACCAGCCATCAGCTGCGCCTCTTCGATCGCGCGCTGGATCGATTGCACGGTGGACTCGATGTTCACCACCACGCCTTTCTTCAGGCCACGGGACGGATGGGTACCGATCCCGACGATTTCCAGCGTGCCGTCGTCCGAGACCTCGCCGACCAGCGCCACCACTTTGGAGGTGCCGATATCGAGACCGACGATCATTTTGCCGCTTTGCACGTTTGCCATGGTCCTGCCTCTTCTTAATTCTTCGCGACAGCGGGTTGGGCTGTCGTGGGCGCTACAGGTTCCCGCCAGCCAACAGCGAGGCCGTTGGCGTAGCGCAGATCGATGCGCGCAATGTTCGTAATCTGTTCTTTAAGCGTCTTGTCATAGATGGCAATGAAGCGGCGCATCTTTTCCAGCAGGTTGCCGCGTCCCAGCAACAGTTCGATTCCCGGACCCGCGCTGCCGGCGCCGGTGGTCAGGAACCAGCTACCTCGATCACGCAATTCCAGGCGTGCAATCGAGAAGCCCAACGGCCTGAGCATCTGGCTCAGCACCTGGTATTGCTGCATCACTTGCTGTTGGGCCCGTTGTGGGCCGAACAGCTGTGGCAAGTGTTCGTAGTTCGCCAGCTCACGCGGGGTGAACGCCTGGCCCTGGTTGTTCAACAGCGATTCATCGCCCCAACGGGCCACCGGCAGTTGTTCTTCCAGGCGGATCACCACTTGATCCGGCCACACCCGGCGTACTTCGGCGTGGGCAATCCATGGCATCGTTTCAAGCTCGGTACGCATGCTCTCCAGGTCGATGGTGAAGAAGCTCGACGCCACGTACGGGGCGATCCGCTGCTGCACCGCTTGCTGGCTGATGTAACTCAAGTCGCCCTGCACGTTGATCTTGGTGATCGGCCGGTCGGCGTACGGCAGCAATCGCTGTGCGCCTTCGTAAGTACCGAAACCCAGTGCGACCAACAGCACCGGCCAGAACAGGCTTTTCAGAAAACCAAAATTGGCTTTTGGCAGGCGCGCAGACATCGGCTCTTTGGCCACCATTCGGCTGGCACCCCGCGGTACCGGCTTGCGGCCGGGTGGTGCGGAGGGCTGATGTCTCAGCTGTGCGCCTTGCATGGTCCTAACCTCGCGGCTCGTTGTTGCCGGCAATGCTGGCGGCCAGAATCGCCAGAACCAGTTGCTGGAAATCCAGACCGGCAGCACGGGCCGCCATCGGCACCAGACTGTGATCGGTCATGCCCGGTGCGGTATTGACTTCCAGGAACCAGAACTGCCCGTCGGCGTCCTGCATCACGTCAGCCCGGCCCCAACCGGCGATACCCAGCGCCTCACAGGCTTTTGCCGTGAGGTCCATCAGTTCTTTTTCTTTGTTGCTGTCCAGGCCACACGGAATCCGGTACTGGGTATCGGAAGCCACGTACTTGGCGTCGTAGTCGTAGAAGCTGTGCGTCGTGCCCAGGGCAATCGGTGGCAACACCTGGTCACGCAGGGTGGCGATGGTGAACTCCGGACCTTGAATCCATTGCTCGACCAACACTTGCGAATCGTAGGTACTGGCCGCTTTCCACGCGTCGATCAACTCCGACGCGGAGGTCACTTTGGCCATCCCGATACTTGAACCTTCATGGGCCGGTTTGACGATCAAAGGGAAGCCCAGTTCCGTCGCCGCCGAAATACAATCGGCCTCGCTGCTCAGTACCGCATGGCGTGGCGTCGGAATACCCAGGCTGTGCCAGACCTGTTTGGTCCGCAGCTTGTCCATGGCCAGCGCGGAAGCAAGAATGCCGCTGCCGGTGTACGGAATACCCAGGCATTCCAGCAGGCCCTGCATGCTGCCGTCTTCACCGCCACGACCGTGGAGGATGATGAAGGCGCGATCGATTTTTTCGTTCAGCAGACGCTGCAAAAGATCATCGCCTACGTCGAGACCAAACGCGTCCACACCGGCGCTTAGCAGCGCGTCGAGAACCGCGTTACCCGACTTCAGGGAAACCTCACGCTCGGCACTCTTGCCGCCGAAGAGCACGGCGACGCGGCCGAAATCTTTCGGCGCAATCGTGGAGACGAGGTTGGCGTAAGCAGCAGTCATTTCAACTTCCCCACAGTCGGCGCAGCAACGGCGCCTGCGAACAACGGACTTTTCAACAGTTTCGGTGCAAGACCACCGATGTCACCGGCGCCCTGACACAGCAGGATGTCGCCAGCACGCAGCAGCGGCTTGACCACCGGCGCGAGGTCAACACCGCGCTCGATATAGATCGGGTCGAGCTGACCGCGCTGACGGATGCTGTTGCACAACTTGCGGCTGTCAGCGCCCGGGATCGGTTCTTCACCGGCCGGGTAGACTTCCATCAGCAGCAGGACGTTGGCGTCGGCCAATACATTGACGAAATCGTCGTACAGGTCACGGGTGCGGCTGTAACGGTGCGGCTGGTAGACCATCACCAGACGGCGCTCCGGCCAGCCACCGCGCACGGCTTTGATGACCGCGGCGACTTCGGTCGGGTGGTGACCGTAGTCGTCGACCAGCATCACGCTGCCACCGTCTACCGGCAGTTCGCCGTAGACCTGGAAGCGTCGGCCGACACCCTGGAACCCGGACAGGCCCTGGACGATGGCTTCATCGCTGACGCCTTCATCGGTGGCGATGCAGATGGTTGCCAGTGCGTTCAACACGTTGTGGTTGCCCGGCATGTTCACCGAGACATCCAGCGGATCGCGATCAGGACGCAGCACGGTGAAGAAGGTCTGCATGCCCTGCTGACGCACATTGATCGCGCGCACGTCGCAGTCGTCGCCGAAGCCATAAGTGACCGTCGGACGTTTCACCAGCGGCAGGATTTCACGCACCACCGGATCGTCCAGGCACACCACCGCCAGACCGTAGAACGGCAGGTTGTGGAGGAACTCGACGAAGGTTTTCTTCAGTTTGTTGAAGTCACCGTCGTAGGTCGCCATGTGGTCGGCGTCGATGTTGGTGACCACGGCCACCAGCGGCTGCAAGTGCAGGAAGCTGGCGTCGCTTTCGTCAGCTTCAGCGATCAGGTAACGGCTGGTGCCAAGCTGGGCATTGGTGCCCGCGGCATTCAGACGGCCACCGATCACGAATGTCGGGTCCAGGCCACCGGCGGCAAACACCGAAGCGATCAGGCTGGTGGTGGTGGTTTTGCCATGGGTACCGGCAACGGCGATGCCGTGACGGTAGCGCATCAGCTCAGCCAGCATTTCAGCGCGAGGCACCACCGGAATGCGGCGCTCCAGGGCCGTGGCGACTTCCGGGTTGGACGTGTTCACGGCACTGGAGGTGACCAGCACATCGGCGTTCGCAGCGTTCTCGGCGCGGTGGCCGATAAAGATCTGGGCACCGAAGGACTCGAGACGCTCGGTCACCGGCGAAGCTTTCAGGTCGGAACCGGACACTTCATAGCCCAGGTTCAACAACACTTCGGCAATGCCGCACATGCCCACGCCGCCGATCCCGACGAAGTGGATGCGACGGATGCGGCGCATTTCCGGTTGCGGCATGGCTTTCTGATTCTCAACCATGGGCCACCTCCAGGCAGGTATCGACCACGTTACGGGTTGCATCGGGTTTGGCCAGGCGGCGTGCCGCGGTGGCCATGGCGGTGAGTCGTTGTGGTTGCATCAGGACCTCTGTCAGGCGTGCGGCAAGATCCGCTGCGCCAGTCGTTCTTTGCGGCATCAGGAAGGCAGCGCCTTCACGGGCCAAATAATCGGCGTTGCGGGTCTGGTGATCGTCGATCGCATGGGGCAAAGGCACCAGCATCGAGGGCAGACCGGCGGCGGCCAGTTCACTGATGGTCAACGCGCCTGCGCGGCACACCACCAGGTCGGCCCAGCCATAGGCTTGGGCCATGTCTTTGATGAAAGGCTGCACTTGCGCCTCGACGCCAGCCGCGCGATAGCGCTCTGCAGTCACTTCATCGTGGTTTTTGCCGGCCTGATGAAACACTTCCGGGCGCAGGTCGGGGGCGACTTGCGACAGGGCTTCAGGCAGCAACTTGTTCAACGGTTCTGCGCCCAGGCTTCCACCCAGGATCAGCAAACGCGCCTTGCGACCGGCCAGAGCCTGTCGCGGTGTTTCGAGGAACAGCTCGGTGCGCACCGGGTTACCGGTGGTCCGACGGCTGCCCGACAGGGTAAAGGTGTCGGGGAACGCTTCACAGACTCGGGCGGCCAACGGCACCAGCAACCGATTGGCGGTACCGGCCACGGCGTTCTGCTCGTGAACGATCACCGGCACACCGGCCAGTTTGGCGGCAACGCCACCAGGACCGGTCACAAAACCACCAAAGCCGACGACACACACCGGCCGCAGCTGACGAATGATCGCCCGCGCCTGCCAGATCGACTTGAGCAACATGAACGGCGCCTTGAGCAGGGACAATTTGCCCTTGCCACGCAATCCGCTGGCATTGATCCGATGCAGTTCGATGCCGGCCACCGGAACCAGATCGTTCTCGATGCCGCGCGGTGTCCCGAGCCAATGCACGGTGTAACCACGGGCCTGGAATTCCCGAGCACACGCCAGCGCCGGGAACACGTGGCCACCGGTGCCGCCCGCCATGATCAATACGTTAGCGCCCATGGGTCGGCTCCTCGGCGAAGTCGCTCTCATGGAATTCCATCTCTTCGCTGCCCAAGTGGGTTCGACTTTCCCATTCAATGCGCAGCAACAAGCCGAGACAGGCACAGCAGATCACCAACGAGCTACCGCCGTAACTGAGGAACGGCAGGGTCAGACCTTTGGTTGGCAGCAGACCGACGTTCACCCCGATGTTGATCAGGAACTGACCAATCCACAGGAACGACAAGCCGTACGCGATGTAGGCGGCGAAAAACTGCTTGGCCTTCTCGGCCCAATAACCGATGTACATGCCACGAATACAGACAAAGACGAACAGCGCTACCGTGCATAAAGAACCGACGGCACCCAGTTCTTCGGCCAGGACCGAGAACACGAAGTCGGTGTGGGCTTCCGGCAGGTAGAACTGTTTCTGCACGCTGTTGCCCAGGCCAACGCCCAGCCATTCGCCGCGACCAAAAGCGATCAACGCTTGAGACAACTGATAGCCGGCACCGAACTGGTCGGCCCACGGATCCGCAAAGTTGGTCAGGCGCGCCATTCGATACGGCTGCACTTGAATCAGCAACACCACCGCTGCGACCGCCAGGACAACCATCAAGGAAAAACGGAACAGGCCGACCCCGCCAAGGAACAGCATCGCAGCAGCAGCCCCCATCATCACGACGGTGGCACCGAAGTCCGGCTCCATCAGCAACAGACCCGCCATTGGCAGCAGAACGATGAACGGCTTGAAGAAGCCCATCCAGCTTTCACGCACTTCTTTCTGGCGACGCACCAGGTAACCGGCAAGGTAAATAACGACAAATACCTTGGCGATTTCCGACGGCTGAACGTTGAAGAAACTGAAGCCGATCCAGCGCATCGAACCGTTCACTTCACGGCCGATCCCCGGGATGATCACCATCACCAGCAAACCGAACGCACCAATCAGCATCAGCCAGCCCAGGCGTTGCCAGGTGGCGATCGGAATCATCATGGTGACGACGCAGGCGCCCAGCCCCAGCACGATGTAGATAAGGTGGCGGATCATGTAGTACAGGGCGCTGCCTGACTGCACAGCCGCCACTTCGGTCGAGGCCGATGCAATCATGACCAGCCCGAGGCCGATCAATGCCAGGCAGCCGGCGAGCATCGGGAAGTCGAGGTCGATGCCGCGCCCGGTGATGATCGGCGACGGGTACGGCTTGATGATGTTTCTCAGGCTCATACCAGATCCTCCACAGCGCGGACGAACTGGTGACCACGGTCTTCGTAATTCTTGAACATGTCGAAACTGGCGCAGGCCGGCGACAACAACACGGCGTCGCCCGTCTCTGCGATGGCGCGGCATTGCTCGACCGCTTCGATCAGCGAGTTGACGCGAATCAGTGGCACGGCATCGCCGATGGCCTGAGCGATCAGCTCGGCGTCACGCCCCATCAGCACCACGGCGCGGCAGTTGGCCGCCACCGGATCACGCAAGTCCTTGAACTCGGCCCCCTTGCCGTCGCCACCGGCGATCAGCAGGAGTTTGCCGTCAATGTCCGCGCCCAGGCCTTCGATGGCAGCCAGTGCGGCGCCGACGTTGGTGGCTTTGGAATCGTTGTAGTAGCTCACGCCATTCAGGTCACGGACCCACTGGCAGCGATGCTCAAGCCCGGCGAAGGTACGCAGGCTCGACAGCATGGCGTCGAACGGCAGGCCGACGGCGTGGCCCAGGGCCAATGCCGCCAGGGCATTGGACTGGTTGTGGGCGCCGCGAATTTTCAACTCGCGCACCGGCATCAGGTTCTGGAATTCGAAGGCCAGGTACTTCTCGCCGTCTTCTTCGCGGATACCGAATGCCTTGAAATCAGGTTTGCTCAAACCGAAGGTCCAGCATGGCTGACCTTCGCCAATCAGCGGACGGCTCAGGGCATCCTGGCGGTTGACCACAAACTGCTTGGCCCCCCGGAAGATCCGGTGCTTGGCCAGGTGATAAGCCGGCAGACCGCTATAGCGGTCCATGTGGTCTTCGCTGACGTTGAGCACGGTCGCCACTTCGGCGTTGAGTTGATCGGTGGTTTCGAGCTGGAAGCTCGACAGTTCCATCACGTACAGCTCGACGTCGTCGCTGAGCAGGTCCAGTGCCGGCGTACCGAGGTTGCCGCCAACGGCGACTCGCTTGCCGGCCGCCGCAGCCATCTCGCCGACCAGTGTGGTGACGGTGCTTTTTGCGTTGGAACCACTGATGGCGACGATCGGCGCCTTCGCGTTACGTGCGAACAGCTCGATGTCACCGGACAATTTCACGCCACGGGCGGCGGCAGCCTGCAGGGCCGGGGTCGCCAGCGCCAGGCCGGGGCTCACGTAGAGCTCGTCGGCGCGGCACAGGAATTCGACGTCCAGCTCGCCACAACGCACTTCCACGTGCGGATAGTCACGCTTGAGCGTGGCCAGTTCCGGTGGATTTTCCCGCGTGTCGGCGACAGCAAACGACGTGCCCCGGTTCGCCAGGAAGCGAACCAGGGACATGCCGCTCTTGCCGAGGCCGACAACGATGCGGAAGTGGTCAGAAGCGATCAGAGACACTCGTTCTACCTCAGCTTCAGGGTGGCAAGGCCAACCAGCACGAGAATCACGGTGATGATCCAGAAACGGACGATCACGCGTGGCTCGGGCCAGCCCTTGAGTTCAAAGTGGTGGTGAATCGGTGCCATGCGGAACACACGGCGACCGGTGAGCTTAAAGGACGCCACCTGAATGACGACTGACAGGGTCTCCATCACGAACACGCCGCCCATGATGAACAGGACGATTTCCTGACGGACGATCACCGCGATGGTGCCCAGTGCAGCGCCCAGCGCCAGTGCGCCGACGTCGCCCATGAACACCTGAGCCGGATAGGTGTTGAACCAGAGGAACCCGAGGCCCGCACCGATCAAGGCGCCGCAGAACACAATCAACTCGCCTGCGCCCGGTACATACGGGATCAGCAGGTATTCAGCGAATTTCACGTTACCCGACAGGTAGCAGAAGATCCCCAACCCGCCGCCAACCATTACGGTGGGCATGATCGCCAGACCGTCGAGGCCGTCGGTCAGGTTGACCGCGTTGCTCGAGCCAACGATCACGAAGTAAGTCAGGACGATGAAGCCCGCGCCCAGAGGAATGCTGTAGTCCTTGAGCATCGGCAGGATCAGGGTGGTTTCTACCGGTGTTGCCGCGGTCATATAAAGGAAGATCGCCGCGCCCAGGCCGAACACCGACTGCCAGAAGTACTTCCAGCGGCTCGGAAGGCCACGGGAGTTCTTCTCGATCACTTTGCGGTAATCGTCGACCCAGCCGATCGCGCCGAACAGCAAAGTCACCAGCAGCACGGTCCAGACATAACGGTTGCTCAGGTCAGCCCACAGCAAAGTACTGACGCCGATGGACGACAGGATCAGCGCGCCGCCCATGGTCGGGGTGCCGGACTTGGACAGGTGCGATTGTGGACCGTCGTTGCGAACGGATTGACCGATCTGACGGTTCTGTAACGTGCGGATCATCCACGGGCCGTAGCACAGCGACAAAACCAACGCGGTCAGCACACCGAGAATCCCGCGCAGGGTCAGGTACTGAAAGACCGCGAAGCCTTTGTAGAACTGTTGCAGATACTCCGCTAGCAGCAGCAGCATTAATGTTTCTCCAGGCTGGTCCCGCACAAAGCGGCGACGATGTTTTCCATCGCGGCGCTGCGCGAGCCCTTGATCAAAATGGTGGTGTTTGTGTCTTGCTCGGCGCCCAGGGCCTTGATCAGTTCAGCCTGAGTGCTGAAGTGAAAGGCCTGTGGACCGAAAGCGTTCACGGCGTGAGCCATCATTGGCCCGACAGCGTAGAGCGCGGAAACCTTGCCACGGGCGTACTCGCCCACATCGCGGTGCCCCTGCTCCGCCCAATCGCCCAACTCGCCGATATCCCCGAGCACCAGAACGGTGCGGCCGGAAAAGCCGGCGAGTATATCAACGGCGGCGCACATGGAGGTGGGGTTCGCGTTATACGTGTCATCGATCACACGCATGCCATTGCTGGCCAGTTGCGCGACGGTGCGGCCCTTGACCGGTTGCACCGCGCCCAGACCGGTGGCGATGCCGAACAGCGACACGCCCAGCGCATGGGCAGCGGCGGCGGCGGCCAGGGCATTGGCAACGTTATGGGTGCCGAGCAGGTTCAGTTGAACGCGCTCCATACCTTCAGGACTGTGCAGGTTGAACGCCGGGCAACCGCGCGCGTCGCGGTCCAGATCGCTGGCGTAGAAATCGGCACTGACATTGCTCAGGGCGAAGGTCAGCACTTTGCGACCGGCAGCGCGGGTCTTCCAGATGTCGAATGCCTTGTCGTCAAGATTGAGAACGGCGACGCCATCGGCATCCAGCCCTTCAATAATCTCGCCCTTGGCTTCAACGATTTTTTCCGGCCCGCCGAACTCGCCGACGTGGGCGGTCCCGGCGTTGTTGAGCACGGCCACATGGGGCTTGGTCATGCCGACGGTGTAGGCAATTTCGCCGAGACGCGAAGCACCCAGTTCGATCACCGCTGCGGTATGTTCCGGTGCGAGCTCGAGCAGGGTCAGCGGAACGCCGAGGTCATTGTTCAGGTTGCCGCGGGTCGCCAACACCGGACCGCGCGTGCGCAGGATGCTGGCGAGCATTTCCTTGACCGTGGTCTTGCCGCTGGAACCGGTGATCGCTGCGACAGGATGGATGTAAGCCGCACGATTCAACGCGCCGAGTTGCCCCAGCGCCTGACGCGTATCTTTGACCAGCAATTGCGGCAGTGCGCTGTCGGCGACTTCGCGCTCGACCAACGCCGCTACGGCGCCTTTTGCCGCTACGTCATTGAGATAGTCGTGACCATCGAAACGCGGGCCGGTCAGGGCAATAAAGAGTTGGCCTGGTTTGATCGCGCGGCTGTCGATGCTGACGCCGTCGAAGCTGGCATCGGCAGTGACCAGGCGGGCATTCAGCGCGCCGGTCAGTTCGCTCAGTTTCAAGGCTTTAAGCATGGGCCACCTCCCACGTGGTCAAGGCGTGATCGGCCTCGACCAGATCGGAGAAAGCGTGGCGCTGGCCGTTGATTTCCTGATAGTCCTCGTGACCTTTACCGGCCAGGACAATCACGTCATCCGCCGAAGCGCTGGCGATCAATTGGGCAATCGCCTGGCCACGGCCGGCGACGAAGGTGACTTTATCCACAGCGGTAAAACCGGCGCGGATGTCGTCGAAGATCACTGCCGGATCTTCGGTGCGCGGGTTGTCATCGGTCACCAGCACGCCGTCAGCCAGACGCTCGACCACTTCAGCCATGAGCGGACGTTTGCCGCGATCGCGATCACCACCGCAACCGAACAGGCACAGCAAACGGCCTTTGGCGTGAGGACGCAGGGCCATCAAGACTTTTTCCAGCGCATCCGGAGTGTGGGCGTAATCGACCACGACCAGCGGCTGAGTACCGCCGCCGAGGCGCTGCATGCGTCCCGCCGGGCCTTCGAGTTTTGGCAGCACGTTGAGGATTTCGTCCAGCGCGTAGTCCAGGCCCAGCAAGGCGCCGACCGCGGCCAGCACGTTGCTCAGGTTGAAACGACCGAGCAAGGTGCTGCGCAAGTGATGCTCACCCTGCGGCGTGACCAGCGTGGCGCGCACGCCTTCGTCATCGAACTGTGCTTCACGGCAATAAAGGTAGGCACTGGAGTCTTCCAGGCTGTAGGTGATCAGGCGCGACTCGAGTTTGTCCGCAGCCAGTTGGCGGCCGAATTCGTCGTCGAGGTTAACCACCCGGCACTTCAAATCGTTCCAGGTAAACAGCTTGGCCTTGGCTTCGCCGTAGGCTTGCATGGTGCCGTGGTAATCCAGATGATCGCGGGACAGGTTGGTCATCACCGCCACATCGAACGCCAGTGCGGTCACGCGTCCCTGATCCAGACCGTGGGAAGAAACTTCCATGGCGACGGCTTTGGCACCGGCCTTTTTCAGGTCGGCGAGGGTTGCCTGCACGGCAATCGGGTTCGGCGTGGTGTGCAAGCCGCTTTCGAGCGCGCCGTAAAAACCGGTGCCCAACGTGCCGACGATGCCGCAGTGCTGGCCGAGCAAATCCATGGCTTGCGCAACCAACTGCGTCACGCTGGTTTTGCCATTGGTGCCGGTCACGCCGATCAGGTTCAGGTGGCGACTAGGGTCACCGTAAAAACGCCCGGCGATGTCCGACAGCTGCGCCGCCAGGCCTTTGACCGGAATCAGCGGAACATCGGTAATCGGCAATACGGTCGCGCCTTCGACTTCATACGCCACAGCGGCAGCGCCGCGTTGCAGGGCGTCGGCGATGTGCGCGCGTCCGTCGAACTTGCCGCCAGGGACGGCGAGAAACAGATCGCCAGCCCGCACGTTGCGGCTGTCCAGGGTCAGTTCGCGGATCAACAGATCGCGGCCGGCGTGGGCGAAAATCTTGTTCAGACTCAGAGACATCAGCCTCGCCCTCCATTGGCTTTCAGCGGAACGACCGGTGCTGCGTTCGCTTGTTGAGTAGGTGGCAGGTTATCCGGGGTGATGTTCATCAGGCGCAAGGTCCCGGACATCACTTTGCTGAACACCGGGGCCGATACCAGACCACCGAAGTAACCGGCCTTGGTCGGCTCATCGATCACCACCACAATGGCGTAGCGCGGATCGTTCATCGGGCCGAAGCCGGCGAACAGCGAACGGTAGGAGTTCTCGGCGTAGCCTTTGGTGCCGACCGACGTTTTACGTGCGGTACCCGACTTGCCGCCCACGTGATACGCCGGCACTTGCGCACGGAATACACCGCGCGGGGCTTCGATCACTTGTTGCAGCATGGTTTGCATGGTCTTCGCGACAGCTTCCGGCAATACCTGCGTGGTTTGCGGCGCCTTGTCCGTTTTGATCAGGGTCAGCGGCGCGAGGCGACCGTTGTTGGCCAGGGCCGAGAAGGCGTGGACCAACTGGATCGCGGTCACGGAAATACCGTAGCCGTACGACAGCGTGGCGGTTTCAGCCTTGCGCCATTCGCGGTAGTTCGGCAGGTTGCCGACGCGCTCGCCTGGGAAGCCCAGGCCGGTGTCCTGGCCGAGACCGACTTTTTGCGCCAGACGGAAAATCGTTTCGCCGCCGATATCGAAGGCGACCTTACTCATGCCGACGTTACTGGAGTTGATCAGGATGCCAGTCAGGTCGAGCACCGGGCCTTCGGATTTGGAGACGTCCTTGATGGTGTATTTACCAATCTGCAAGGTGCCTGGATAAACCTCAACGGTATCGGTCGGCTTCCAGCGCCCGGTTTCAATGGCGGCGCTCATGGAAATCGCTTTCATGGTCGAACCCGGTTCGAACACGTCGATCATGGCGCGGTTACGCATCATCGCCGGTTGCAGGTTGCGACGGTTGTTCGGGTTGTAGGTCGGCTGGTTGACCATGGCGAGGATCTCGCCGCTCTTCACGTCCATGATCACCAGGCTGCCGGCCTTGGCGCCGTTCTCGATGATCGCGTTACGCAGTTCACGGTTGGCCAGGTATTGCAGACGCAGGTCAATGGACAACGCCAAGGGCTTTCCGGCCTTGGCGTTTTTGGTGACCTGAACATCCTTGATAAGTCGGCCACGCCGATCCTTGATCACCTGCCGCTTGCCAGGGACCCCGGCCAGCCATTCGTCGTAGGCCAGCTCGACGCCTTCACGACCGTGATCATCGATGTCGGTAAAACCGACCATATGGGCAGTGACTTCACCGGCCGGGTAGAAACGACGAAATTCTTCGATGCCATAAACGCCCGGCACTTTCAGGTCGAGCACGGACTGGCCCTGCTCGGGGGTCAGCCCGCGCACCAGGTAGATGAATTCTTTGTTGGCTTGCGCCTCGAGACGTTCGGCCAGGGCTTTCGGGTCCTGCCCCAAGGCAGCCGCCAGTGCAGGCCACTTCTCTTTGGCCGTTTGCATTTCCTTGGCATTGGCCCAAAGGGTGGTGACCGGGGTACTCACGGCCAAAGGCTCGCCGTTACGGTCGGTGATCAGACCACGGTGAGCCGGAATCGGGATATGACGAACGCTGCGCGCATCACCCTGACCTTTAAGAAAGGCACGGTCGACCACCTGCAGATCGATAATGCGCCAGGAAATCGCCGCGACCATGACGCCGAGCAAACCCAGCACCAGGCGGAACCGCCATGGAAAGAGTGCGCCCTCGAGTTTCATCATGGCGCCACCATCTGCACTTCAGCTGCGCCTGGAATGCGCATCTTCAGTTGCTCGGTCGCCAGGACTTCGATACGGCTGTGGGCGGTCCAGGTGCTCTGTTCGAGAATCAAACGGCCCCACTCCGCTTGCGCCTTGTCGCGCACGCTCAACTCGTTGTACAGGGAGTTCAACAGTTGACGGTTCCAGTGGGCGCTATAGGAAACGCCGATGGCCGACACGAGCACGCCAATAAACAGCAGAAACATGAAAAAGCTTCCGCCGGGAAGTGGCTTGGCGAAAAGCTTGCTCACCGCAGCTTCTCCGCGACGCGCATGACGGCGCTACGGGAACGTGGGTTGGCTTTGAGTTCGGCCTCGGAGGCGGACTGCGCTTTGCCATGGATTTTGATTATTGGTTCGAAGGCGACGTGACGTACCGGCAGGTTGCGCGGCAAGTTGTCGGCTTCGCCTTTCACCAGTTTGCGCATGAACAGTTTGACGATGCGGTCTTCCAGCGAGTGGAAGCTGATGACCACCAGGCGGCCACCGACTTCCAGGCATTCCAGTGCGGCTTCGAGGCCGGCTTCCAGATCACCCAGTTCGTTGTTGACGTGAATTCGCAGGCCCTGGAACGCACGGGTCGCCGGGTTTTTGCCCTTTTCCCATGCAGGGTTGGCGACTTTCAGGACTTCAGCCAGATCGGCAGTGCGCTCGAACGGCTTGATGTCGCGACGCTCGGCCACGGCACGGGCCATCCGGCCGGAGAAACGTTCTTCGCCGTATTGCTTGAACACCCGGGCGATTTCTTCCACCGGGGCGGTATTGACGAATTCGGCAGCGCTGATCCCGCGGGACGGGTCCATGCGCATGTCCAGCGGGCCATCGTTGAGAAAACTGAAGCCGCGCTCAGGGTCGTCGAGCTGCGGCGAGGACACGCCGAGGTCGAGCAAAACGCCGCTGACCTTGCCGGCCAGACCACGTTCGGCGACTTCCGAACCGAGCTCGGCAAAGCTGCGCTGTACAACGACAAAGCGGCCGTCTTCGGCCGCTAGCGTTTGCCCGGTGGCAATCGCTTGAGGATCTTTGTCGAACCCGAGTACCCGACCCTCGGGGCCGAGCTGGCTGAGGATCAACCGGCTGTGTCCGCCGCGCCCGAACGTACCGTCCAGATAGCAGCCATCAGGACGTACGGCGAGAGCCTCCACGGCTTCGTCAAGCAGTACGGTGATGTGGTTAAAGCCGCTATCAATAGTCACAGGATCAAATCACGCAGTTCATCAGGCATGGCGCCCGGTTGTTGAATGGCAGCCAGGTCAGCGGCAGAAACCGCATCCCAGGCATCCTCGTCCCACAATTGGAACTTGTTCAGTTGGCCTACCAACATCGCGCGCTTATCCAACTTGGCATATTCACGAAGACGCGGTGGGACCAGAAAACGACCACTGCCATCGAGCTCGAGGTCGACGGCATTACCAATCAGTAAACGTTGCAGGCGGCGGTTCTCTTCGCGAAGCGAAGGCAGTGCGCGCAGTTTGGTTTCAATAATTTCCCACTCATCGAGGGGGTAAACACACAAACACGGATCAACGGCATCAATTGTGACGATTAACTGACCGGAACTACGCGAAACGAGCTCGTCACGGTACCGGCTCGGCATAGCGAGACGGCCCTTTGCGTCGAGACTGATAGCGTTAGCTCCGCGAAACACGTCAGCGTTTCTCCAAATATTAGCGTTTTGAGCTCAAAAAACCCACTTCATGCCACTTTCCGCCACTTGCGCACACTATAGGAATGCGGCCACCGCACCGTCAAGGCGCGGATTAAAGGAAAAGCCTTACAGAACTGAGATTTAGGAGCGCAAAAGGAGGGGCAGCGAGAATCTGACGTGTCGTTCTGTTCAATAACTTGAATCAGCACTGAAGGCTGCGTTCGAAAGTTAAAGTAATTTGTTAAGAGTAAGATTTTTTCGGTATTAGGAAAGTGCTTCTGCTGTTGATTCTGTAAGGAGGGGAATTGCTACTACAGGCGCCCTGCTCAATCATTAAAGCAGGGAGGGGAAAAAGGTGGAGAGTCGATCTGTAAGCCGGGTTCTGTCTTGAACAGTCATTCGTCTACGATGGCCATCACTGGACATCTTTAGCAACCTACCCGGTCCCAGCGCGGGCCACGCCTTGGGACCCTATTTGGTCTTGCTCCAAGTGGGGTTTACCTAAGCCACGAACTGTTGCCAGACGTGCGGTGCGCTCTTACCGCACCTTTTCACCCTTACCGGCGCCGAAGCGCTTAGGCGGTTATTTTCTGTGGCACTTTCCGTAGGCTCACGCCTCCCAGGCATTACCTGGCACTTCGCCCTATGGAGCCCGGACTTTCCTCCCCCCCCTAATTTTCATAGAGGGCAGCGACTGTCCGATCGACTCTCCGCCGCGAAGATTAACGGCAGAGCAGCCGAAGGACAAGCGCTAAACGCCTTGGGCTGCGCCTGCACGTCGGTTTCTACTCGCCCTTCTGTTTATCCAGCGCAACCTGATAGAGCACATTCTTGCGCTCGCCGGTAATTTGCGCCGCCAACGCTGCGGCTCGCTTGAGCGGCATTTCTTCAAGCAACAGATTCAGAATGCGCATCGCTTCACTGCTGACGGCGTCCTCGGTCTCGGGGGCAGACCAACCCGCCACCAACACCACGCACTCGCCGCGCTGCTGATTGCTGTCTGACTCGACGAACTCGCGCAACTCAGCCAGAGGCAAGCCTTTAAGGGTTTCGAAAGTCTTGGTCAGCTCGCGCGCCAGCAACGCCGGACGCTCACCACCAAACACCAACTCCATGTCTTGAAGGCACTCAAGGATCCGGTGCGGGGCCTCATAAAAAATCAGCGTGCGCGGTTCTTCCTTTACCAACTCAAGACGGGCGCGCCGACCGACTGCCTTGGCCGGCAGGAAGCCTTCGAAGATGAAACGGTCCGATGGCAGACCCGCCGCCGACAACGCGGCGATCAACGCGCAGGCGCCCGGGACCGGCACCACATTGATCCCCGCCGCACGGGCCTGGCGCACCAGGTGATAACCCGGATCGGAAATCAACGGCGTGCCGGCATCTGAAATCAGCGCCACATCGTCGCCGGCAAGCAAACGCGTGATAAAGCGGCTACCTTCATCCCGCTCATTGTGTTCATGGCAGGCCGCCAGCGGCGTAGGAATGCCGAAATGTTGCATCAATCGCTGGGAGTGACGGGTATCTTCGGCGGCGATCAGGGCGACGTCGCGCAGGATTTTCAGCGCACGCGCACTGATGTCGTCCAGGTTGCCGATGGGCGTCGCCACCACATAAAGCGAGCCAGCAGCGGAATTCAAAGCACCTGGAGCAGTCAAAGCGCACACCTCATGATCGGTAAAAGCCGCCATTGTAGCGCGTCGTGACGTTCGCGATACGCGCAAGCAACCCTCGGTTTTGCAGCCTTTTGTGCAGTGCCGCAACATTTGCACGAGCTAAATTGATCGATTCACACCAGTAACATCGCGCCCCGGCCAGTGCTTGGGTACAATTCCACGCTAATTTGATCGAGTATCAGGAACACTACATGATCGCTTGCCTGCGGCTGTTCACTGCCCTCTGCCTTGCTGCCTTGCTGGCGGCTTGCGCCAGCTCGCCCTCCTCCAGCCTTGGCGAACTTCCACGGACCCCGGATGCCAGTATCGAGCAACTGCTCGCACAGGCCGCTCAAAGCAAAGACCCGGAAAAAGCCTCCCTGTTGCGCCTGAGCGCGGCAGACCTGGCCTATCGTCAGGGGAATGCCGGCCAGTCCGCGCAAATCCTGCAACAAGTCCCGGTCGAAACCCTCAAGCCTGGCCAACAGGTGTTCGCCAGCACCCTGGCGGCTGAACTGGCCATGGTTCGCAATCAGCCCAAAGCGGCGCTGACAGCCTTGAGTCATCCGAGCCTGCAACGCCTGAGTGAACTGCCGGTTGAGCAACAGGTTCGCACCGGCACTGTTCATGCCCGCGCCCTTGAAGCCGATGGCCAGACGCTGGCCGCCGCACGGGAGCGCATCTTCATCGCACCAATGCTTGAAGGTGAAGCCGCCAGCAAAAACCACGAAGCGATCTGGACCCTGATCGCCTCGCTGCCGACTGATCAATTGCAGCCGAGCACCACCGACGACCTCGGCGGCTGGATGGGCCTGGCACTGGCGGTGAAAACTGCCGGCACCCTGGAACAGCAGCAAGCCGCGATCGACAACTGGCGCGCACAGAATCCAAAGCACCCGGCCGCCATTCAATTGCCGCTGCCACTGACCAAACTCAAGGAACTGGCCAGCCAGCCCCTGAGCAAAATCGCCCTGCTGCTGCCACAAGACGGCCCGCTGGCATCGGTTGGCAAAGCACTGCGTGAAGGTTTCATGGCTGCTCACTACCAGGCCCAACAAGCCGGGCAGAAGCCGCCAGCGATCGAGTTCTATGACAGCTCGCGCCTGACGTCCCTCGACGAGTTCTATCGCAAGGCTCAGGCCGACGGCGTGCAACTGGTCATCGGCCCACTGGAGAAACCGCTGGTCAAACAGCTCAGCGCTCGCCCGCAACTGCCGATCACCACCCTGGCACTGAATTACAGCGAAGGCGCACAAGGTCCGGCCCAACTGTTCCAGTTCGGTCTTGCGGCTGAAGACGAAGCCCGCGAAGTGTCCCGCCGCGCTCGCGCCGATGGCCTGCATCGCGCAGCCATCATGGTGCCGAAAGGCGAATGGGGCGATCGCGTCTTGAAAGCGTTCAGCCAGGATTGGCAGGCTAACGGTGGCAGCATCGTCGCTACCGAACGCGTCGACCAACCGGTTCAACTGGCCCAGCAGATCGCCGATATGTTCCAGCTGCGTCAGAGCGAAGGTCGTGCCAAGAGCCTGCAAAGCACCGTTGGCGGACAGATCGCCGCCCAGCCTTCGCGTCGCCAGGACATCGAGTTCATCTTCCTGGCTGCAACGCCTCAGCAAGCCCAGCAGATCAAGCCGACCCTGAACTTCCAGTACGCCGGCGACGTGCCGGTTTATGCCACTTCCCACGTGTTCAGCGCCAGCGGCGATGTGAACCAGTACAACGACATGAACGGCATTCGCTTCTGCGAAACCCCATGGTTGCTGGAGGCTAACGATCCACTGCGCAAGCAAGTAACCGCTCAGTGGCCGCAAGCTGCTGGCAGCCTGGGCCGTCTGTACGCGATGGGTGTTGACGCCTATCGCCTGGCACCACGCCTGGGGCAACTCAAGGCTCTGCCGGACAGCCGCATCGAAGGTCAATCGGGCAGCCTGGGCATGACTCAGAACCAACGCGTGGTCCGCCAGTTGCCGTGGGCACAGTTCGTCAGCGGCCAGGTTCAACGCCTGCCGGACACCCCGCACTGATGCCCGACCGATCACGCCAGCAAAGCGGCAAAGATGCCGAGCGCCATGCGCTCGAGCATCTTCAACAACAAGGTCTGCGCCTGCTGGCGCAGAACTGGTTGTGTAAACGCGGCGAGCTTGATCTGGTCATGCTTGATGGCGATACAGTAGTATTCGTTGAAGTCCGCTACAGAAAAAACACTCAATGGGGTGGCGCGCTCGGTAGCATCGATGAGCGCAAACGGCAGAAACTGATAATTGCCGCGCAATATTTTCTTCAGCGCGAGTCGCGTTGGGCCAATTCCCCTTGCCGTTTCGACGTGGTTGCCATCGACAGCAACCTCGATCAGTTGAACTGGTTGCAGAATGCCTTCGACAGCTGATCGCGTGCGCCCCGAACCGGACACTTTCACCCAACACTTTTGCTCTTTGCTTTGCGGGCTGCACATTCATGTGCCGAGTAGCCGCGCTAATTAAGGTCACACAGATGGACATGCAATCCCGAATTCGCCAGCTTTTTCAGGCCAGTATCGATACCAAGCAAATGGCGATGGACGTACTTGCACCGCACATCGAGCAAGCCAGCCAGGTGATGGTCAACGCCCTGCTCAACGAAGGCAAAATGCTGTCCTGCGGCAACGGCGGCTCTGCCGGTGATGCCCAGCACTTCTCGTCCGAGCTGCTCAACCGTTTCGAGCGTGAACGTCCGAGCCTGCCAGCGATTGCGCTGACCACCGACAGCTCGACGATCACCTCGATCGCCAACGACTACAGCTACAACGAAATCTTCTCCAAACAGATCCGCGCCCTTGGCCAGCCGGGTGACGTATTGCTGGCGATTTCCACCAGCGGCAACTCGGCAAACATTATTCAAGCGATCCAGGCCGCACATGATCGCGAAATGGTTGTCGTAGCATTGACCGGTCGCGATGGCGGCGGCATGGCGTCGCTGCTATTGCCCGAGGACGTCGAGATTCGCGTACCGGCCAACGTCACCGCACGTATTCAGGAAGTCCACCTGCTGACGATCCATTGCCTTTGCGATTTGATCGACAGCCAACTGTTCGGGAGTGAAGAATGACCCCTAATCGCCTAGGCCTTCTGGCCTTGACACTGTGCCTCGGCATCAGCGGCTGCACCTCGGTGGTTAACGCCAGCCGTGAAGCACCGATTGAAGATGACCGCGGCACCCGCACCTTCGGCAGCAAGATCGACGACTCTCTGATCGACACCAAGGTCGGCGTGAACATTGCCAAGGCCGATCCAGCCCTGGATAACGACTCGCACATCGTCGTCACCAGCTTCAATGGCGTCGTGCTGCTTGCCGGGCAAACTCCGCGTGCCGACCTCAAGGCCAAGGCCGAACAGGCCGCTGCGGCTGTTCAGCGCGTGAAGACAGTCCATAACGAACTGCAAGTCCTGCCACCTTCCGGCTTCCTTGCCCGCCAGAACGACACCTGGCTCACTTCCAAGATCAAGACCCAGATGCTCACCGACCCGAACATTCCGGGCTCGCGCATCAAGGTTGTCACCGAGAACGGCATCGTCTACCTACTGGGTCTGCTGACCAAACAGGAAGCTGCCCAAGCCACCAATTTGGTGCAGGGTGTTTCCGGCGTGCAGAAGATTGTGAAACTGTTCGAATACATCGACTGACACGCAACACGCAGGCACAAAAAAGGCGATCCTTTCGGATCGCCTTTTTTATTACTTCACCACTTTCAAACTGGGTCGACCGCTGGGACGCGGCGGCTCACTGTCGGGTGGCGGAATATCGTCATCCGGCTCGATCTCTTCCTCGTCTTCCATAGGCGATTCCAGATCGAACACCATGCCCTGACCGTTCTCCCGGGCGTAAATACCCAGGATCGATGCGATAGGCACGTACAGGGTGTGTGGCACGCCACCGAAACGCCCTTCGAAGCTGACCGCTTCGTTGTCCATGTGCAAATGACGCACGGCTGCCGGCGATACGTTCAGGACAATCTGTCCGTCACTGGCAAAACCCTGAGGCACCTGCACCGACGGATACTCGGAATTGACCAGCATGTGCGGGGTGCAATCGTTGTCCACAATCCACTCGTAGAGCGCGCGGACCAGATAAGGTCGACTGGAGTTCATAGCGGCTCCTTAAGCCTTAGCGCATATCGCGTTCGACACCAGACAGACTCGCCTGGAAAGCCTCACGCGCAAACGAGCGCTCCATATAATCAAGCAGCGGCTTGGCAGGCCGCGGCAGTTCAATACCCAGAATCGGCAATCGCCAGAGTATTGGCAATAGGCAGCAATCCACCAGACTTTGTTCCTCACTGAGGAAAAACGGCTTGTCGGCGAACAACGGCGACACGCCAGTCAGGCTTTCGCGCAGCTCTTTACGAGCCACGACACGGGCTGCTTCCTTGGACCGGGAATCCAGGATCAGATCCACCAGACCACACCAGTCACGCTGAATACGATGAATCAGCAGACGGCTGTTGGCACGCGCCACTGGATAAACCGGCAGTAAAGGCGGGTGCGGGTAACGCTCATCCAGATATTCCATCACCACGGTCGACTCCCACAACGCCAGGTCACGATCGACCAGGGTGGGCAAGCTGCCGTAAGGGTTCACTTCAATCAGTTTAGGCGGCTGGCGACCAGCTTCCACGTAAATGATCTCGGCGCTGACACCCTTCTCTGCAAGTACGATACGCACTCGGTGGGAATAGTGGTCGGCGGGGTCGGAGTAACAGGCCAACCGATTGGTCACGCCCATGGCGGTCCTCCTCGCTTGTTGAAATTATCGGAAACGGAAAAACGCGCGCGCCCAGAGAGCGCCTCTCGTAACGCCTGGATCACCAGGCTCGTTACACCTTCAGAGACGCCCTTGGGCGCGCGCGATTGACAGCAATTTTACAGCAATATCAATGGACGTCTTTCCAGTATTCACGCTTGAGCAAGTATGCGAATACGAAGAAGAACGCCAGGTACAGCAACACATAGGTACCGATGCGCTGATGCTGCAGCTTCACCGGGTTGGCCGAGTAGGCCAGGAAGGTCACCAGATTCTTGACCTTCTCGTCGAACTGCTCTTCGTTCAGCGTGCCGGTTTTCGGCAGTATGGTCAGCTGGTCGCAGGCTTCATGCGTCAAAGCCGTGCCGGTCAGCGGATCGTATTGCTTCTTGCCGTCATCGACGATTTGAACTTGTTTACAGCCTACCACCTGACGACCCTGCAGGCCGACCAGAACGTTAGGCATCCCGACGTTCGGGAATACCTTGTTGTTCACGCCCCAAGGACGCGATGGGTCTTCGTAGAAAGATTTCAGGTAACCGTAGAGCCAGTCAGTGCCACGAACGCGGGCGACCAGGGTCAGGTCGGGCGGCGCCGCACCGAACCAGGTCTTGGCGTCAGCCGGCTGCATGCCGATGCTCATGTGGTCGCCGATCTTGGCGCCGGTGAACACCAGCTTCGAGAGCATCAGGTCGTGCGGAATGCCCAAGTCATCGGCAACACGTTCGTAACGCTGGAACTTGGCGCTGTGACAGCCCATGCAGTAGTTCGCGAATGTACGCGCACCATCCTGCATGGCAGCCTTGTCGGAAACGTCGATATCGACCTTTTCGAGCTCAGGACCACCGTGTTCGGCCGCGAAGGACAGCACAGGCAAAGCAGCAAGAATCAGTACAGCAAATAGCTTTTTCATCAGCCAGTCACCCTTTCCGGAACCGGTTTTGTCTTCTCGAGCCTGGTGTAGAACGGCATCAGAATGAAGTAGGCGAAGTACAGGAAGGTACATACCTGCGACAGCAACGTCCGCTCGGGGGTTGGGGCCAATACGCCCAGCACGCCCAGGATCACGAACGAGATGCAGAACACCCAAAGCCAGATCTTGCTCAGCCAACCCTTGTAGCGCATCGACTTGACCGGGCTACGATCGAGCCATGGCAGGACGAACAGCACAGCAATGGCCGCACCCATGGCGATAACGCCCAGGAGCTTGTCCGGAATCGCCCGCAGAATCGCGTAGAACGGCGTGAAGTACCAGACCGGAGCGATGTGTTCTGGTGTCTTGAAGGCGTTCGCCACTTCAAAGTTCGGCTTCTCGAGGAAGTAACCACCCATTTCCGGGAAGAAGAACACGATCGAACAGAAGATGAACAGGAACACCACCACGCCGACGATATCTTTCACGGTGTAGTACGGGTGGAAGGCAATGCCATCCAGCGGTACGCCGTTTTCGTCTTTGAATTTCTTGATGTCCACGCCGTCCGGGTTGTTCGAACCGACTTCGTGCAGCGCCAGAACGTGCAGCACCACCAGACCGAGGATCACGATCGGCAAGGCAACAACGTGCAGGGCGAAGAAGCGGTTCAGGGTAATACCGGAAATCAGGTAGTCACCACGGATCCACTGAGTCAGGTCGTTGCCGATGACCGGGATCGCACCGAACAGCGAGATGATCACCTGGGCACCCCAGTAGGACATCTGCCCCCACGGCAGCAGGTAACCCATGAAGGCTTCAGCCATCAGCGCCAGATAGATCAGCATGCCGAAGACCCACACCAGCTCACGCGGCTTCTGGTACGAACCGTAGAGCAAGCCACGGAACATGTGCAGATAGACCACGATGAAGAACGCCGAGGCGCCGGTGGAGTGCAGCAGACGCAGGATCGAGCCGTACTCGACATCGCGCATGATGTATTCGACGGATGCAAACGCCTCTTCCGCCGACGGGGTGTAGCTCATGGTCAGCCAGACACCGGTAACGATCTGGTTGACCAGAACGAGCAGTGCGAGGGAACCAAAGAAATAGAAGAAGTTGAAGTTCTTCGGGGCGTAGTACTTGCTGAGATGGTCTTCCCACATTTTGGTCGCGGGAAAGCGCGCATCAACCCAATCCATGAACTTGCTCATCACGCTTTCTCCGTATCGACGCCAATGACAATGATGTCATCGGTCTCATAGGAATGCGGGGGAACTGGCAGGTTCAAAGGCGCAGGTTGCGACTTGTAGACGCGGCCAGCCAGATCGTAGTGGGAACCGTGGCAAGGGCAGAAATAACCACCTACCCAATCCTTGCCCAGATCCGCAGGTGCCACTTCTGGACGGAAGGTCGGCGAGCAACCCAGGTGCGTACAAATACCGATCAGCAGCAGAACCTCTGGCTTGATCGAACGCGTTTCCGGGTCGACGTAAGTCGGTTGTGTCGAGTTCTTGGAGGTCGGGTCAGACAGCTGGCCCTCGATCTTTTTCAGATTCCCCAGGATTTCCCCGGTACGGCGGACAATGAACACCGGCTGACCGCGCCACTCAGCAATCATCTGCTGGCCTGGCTCGATTTTGCTGACATTCACCTTCACCGGTGCACCTGCGGCTTTCGCCTTGGCACTGGGAAACCATGACCCCACGAACGGGACCGCAGCCCCCACCGCTCCTGCAGCACCCACCACGGATGTGGCTGCTACCAAGAAGCGACGCCGGCCTGCATTCACGCCGTCATTGCTCATTCAGTCCTCTCCCATCAGCTTTGTGGCCTGTTAAATCAGGCGTCTACTAAGTAAAAATCTGAACTTATAAAAATTTTGCCGAATGGTAATGAAAAGCCCCAATTCTGACAAGGTAATTACCGAGGGGCTCCACTGCCAAGCCTTGCAGTATAGGGCTTCTACGGCTGTGGCAAGTTGTCACAGAGCAATTCTTTGATAAATCGCGCCCATAAAAAAACGCCCAGCTTCGCGAGGAAACTGGGCGTTCTTTTTGAACGTAAAAGCGAATTAACGCTTCGAGTACTGCGGACGCTTACGCGCTTTACGCAGACCAACTTTCTTACGTTCAACTTCACGTGCATCGCGAGTAACGAAGCCAGCTTTGCGCAGAGCGCCACGCAGGGTTTCGTCGTACTGCATCAGTGCGCGAGTGATACCGTGGCGGATTGCGCCAGCTTGACCACTTACACCACCACCGATCACGGTGACGTAGATGTCGAATTTCTCGACAGTCTCAGTCAGTTCCAGCGGCTGACGAACTACCATGCGGGCAGTTTCGCGGCCGAAGAAATTTTCCAGGGTGCGGTTGTTGATGGAGATGTTACCAGTACCCGGACGCAGGAAAACGCGTGCGGTTGCGGTCTTGCGACGGCCAGTGCCGTAATTTTGAGTCGCCGACATAATGAACTATTCCGTTAAAACTTCAGTTCTTGGGGCTGCTGAGCAGTATGAGGGTGTACAGCGCCCGCATAGACTTTCAGCTTACGATACATGTCGCGACCCAGCGGGTTCTTAGGCAGCATGCCTTTGACCGCGGTCTCGATCACGCGCTCAGGGGCTTTAGCAATCAGCTTTTCGAAGTTGATCGACTTGATGCCGCCCGGGAAACCGGAGTGGGAGTAGTAGATTTTGTCGGTGGTTTTAGCACCGGTTACACGAATCTGCTCGGCATTGATAACGACGATGTAATCGCCGGTGTCAACGTGAGGAGTGTACTCAGCTTTATGCTTGCCACGCAGACGGCTCGCGATTTCGGTGGCCAGACGACCCAGGGTCTGACCTGCAGCGTCGACGACAAACCAGTCGCGCTGTACTGTTTCCGGTTTAGCAGTAAAAGTTTTCATTCTTTATAGCCTCAGGGGCCGCCCTGTAAATTAGACGGCGGATCTTACTGAATAGTGCGTACTTTGACAAGTCAAAGGCAGCCGGATACAGACGCTTTCGGGGGCTCGGGTCGGCGCGTCCGTTCAACGGCAAGATTCTTCGGCGGCGGCGCATCACTTCCACTGCAGAAAGAGGTGCGCAATTATGCAGATTGCGAAAAATAATTCAACCTGCTTTTATGATTGTTTTGCCCAAGGAGCACCCGATGGATTATCGACAGCTAGGCCGAACCAATCTGAACGTGAGCGCCATCTGCCTCGGCACCATGACCTGGGGCGAGCAAAACAGCGAGGCTGAAGCCTTCGCCCAGATTGAACGGGCCAAGAGCGCCGGGATCAATTTCATCGATACTGCCGAGATGTACCCGGTGCCGCCCAAGGCCGAAACCTACGCCACCACCGAGCGCTACATCGGCAATTACTTCAAAAGCCGTGGTGATCGCGCCGACTGGATCCTGGCCAGCAAGATCGCCGGCCCCGGTAACACCATCGACTACATCCGCGACAAAAACCTGCGGCACAACCGCCAGCACATCACCGAAGCCGTGGACGCCAGCCTCAAGCGCTTGCAGACCGACTATATCGACCTCTACCAGCTACATTGGCCGGAGCGCAGCACCAATTTCTTCGGTCAGCTCGGTTACAAACACCAGACCGAAGCCAACCTGACGCCGCTGGAGGACACCCTCGAAGCACTGGACGAGCAAGTCAAGGCCGGCAAGATCCGCCACATCGGCCTGTCCAATGAAACGCCATGGGGCACGATGCGCTTCCTTGCCCTGGCCGAAGCCCGTGGCTGGCCGCGCGCCGTGTCGATCCAGAACCCGTACAACCTGCTCAACCGCAGCTTCGAAGTCGGCCTGGCGGAAATCGCTATCCGCGAACAGTGCGGCCTGCTCGCCTATTCGCCGCTGGCGTTCGGTTTCCTCTCGGGCAAATACGAAGGTGGCGCGCGTCCGCCTAAAGGTCGCCTGAGCCTCTACAGCCGCTTCAGCCGCTATTTCAACCCGCAGTCGGAAGCCGCGTGCAGTCGTTATGTGGCACTGGCGCGTGAACACGGCCTGGACCCGGCGCAAATGGCGTTGGCGTTTGTCACTCAGCAGCCATTTGTGACCAGCAACATCATCGGCGCGACCACCATGGAGCAACTGGAGAGCAACATTGCCAGCTTCGAGCTGAAACTTTCCGATGAAGTGCTAGAAGGGATTGAGGCGATTCACAAGGATCACCCGAACCCGGCACCTTGATCGCCAGATAAAAAGCCTTCGCGAGCAAGCCCGCTCCCACATTCGACCGCATTCCTTCAGGAGAACTCGGTTAAATGTGGGAGCGGGCTTGCTCGCGAAGGCGGCCTGACAGTCACCGCATAATCAAAGCGACCGCGCAATAATCTCCTTCATGATCTCGTTGGTCCCCGCATAAATCCGCTGCACCCGCGCATCCGCCCACGCCCGGGCGATCGGGTACTCCCACATGAAACCGTAACCGCCATGCAACTGCACGCACTCGTCGAGCACTTTGCATTGCAGGTCAGTGCCCCAGTACTTGGCCATCGCCGCGGTCGGCACGTCGAGCTTGCCTTGCAGGTGCAGTTCCAGACAGCGATCGACGAAGACCCGACCGATCTGAATCTCGGTCGCCATCTCCGCCAGCTTGAAGCGGGTGTTCTGGAAGTCGGCGATCGCCTTGCCGAATGCCTTGCGCTCGCGGGTGTAATCCAGCGTCCATTGCAACGCAGCTTCAGCCGAAGCAAGCCCGCCGATAGCAACGGTAAGACGCTCCTGCGGCAATTCCTGCATCAGGTACGCGAAGCCCATCCCGGCCTGCCCCAACAGGTTTTCCTTGGGCACCCGAACGTCCTGGAAGAACAGTTCCGAGGTGTCCTGAGCCTTCATGCCGACTTTTTCCAGACGCTTGCCCTTGGCGAAGCCCGGGGTGTTGGCTTCCACCAGAAACAGGCTGGTGCCTTTCGCGCCAGCCTTCGGATCGGTCTTGGCCACGACAATCACCAGGTCAGCGAGAAAGCCGTTGGTGATGAACGTCTTCGAACCATTGATCACATATTCGTCGCCATCGAGCACCGCGGTGGTTTTTACCCCTTGCAGGTCAGAACCGGCACCCGGCTCGGTCATGGCAATCGCCGTGACCATTTCGCCAGACACCAGTTTCGGCAGGTATTTGTGTTTCAGCGCTTCACTGCCGTAATGCAGGATGTACGGCGCGACGATGTCCGAATGCAGGGAAAAACCGATACCGGTCAGGCCGAGACGACCGATCTCTTCGATCACCACCGCGCTGTAGAGAAAGTCCGCCCCCAGGCCGCCGTACTCTTCCGGCAGATGCGAACACAGCATCCCCGCCTCCCCTGCCTTGTTCCAGAGTTTGCGGTCGATATAGCCTTGCTTTTCCCATTGCCCATGGAACGGCACGGCCTCTTTTTCGAGGAACGTTCGCACGCTGTCGCGAAAAAGTTCGTGCTCGGAGCTGAACAAGGTTCTGGGGATCATGCGGCACCTGTCGTTATTGTTAGCCGGAATTGACCTTCAGAGACTATGCCTCGCATCCGGCACAGGACACTGGACACATCCGACAAAAAATAAGACGATCCAGCCGTCTGGTGACCACTTTCCCCTATAAGAATAAAGTTGAATTATGTCTAACCAAGTCTCCACGCCCTTACGGCGCGTCAGCATCCTGGCTATCGACCGGGTTTTCGCTTCCACCCTCATGCAAGCCAAGGATTTCTTTCACCTGGCCAGCCTGCGTTATGGCAAACAACTGGGCCAAGGCCTGACTCCGGCGTTCGAAACCCGCCTGGTCAGCCCCGACGGCAAACCGGTGAACAGCTTCAGTGACGTGATCATGCCGGTGGACGGCGGCCTGGAAAACGCCGACATCATTATCCTTCCAGCCTTCTGGGACGATTTCGACACGCTTTGCCAACGTTACCCACAAGTCCTGCCCTGGCTGCGTCAGCAACATGCTCGCGGCGCAGTGCTGTGCGGTGAAGCCACCGGGGTGTTCTGGCTGGCCGAGGCCGGATTGCTCGACGGCAAGGAGGCGACCACTTACTGGCGCTTCTTCAATGCGTTTGCCGAACGCTTCCCACGGGTTCAGCTCAATCAGGACAAACACCTGACCGACGCCGACAACCTGTATTGCGCGGGCGGCACCACTTCGGCCTGCGACCTTTACATTTACCTGATCGAACGCTTCTGCGGCGCCAACGTGTCCCAGGCCGTGGCCCGCGACATCCTTTATGAAGTGCAGCGCAGCTACTCGCCAGGACGAATCGGTTTCGGCGGTCAGAAGCTGCACCAGGATGTGATCATCCTGCAGATCCAGCACTGGCTCGAAGAACACTTCGCCGACAAATTCCGCTTCGAAGACGTGGCTCGCGAACACGGCATGAGCATCCGCAATTTCATGCGGCGCTTCCAGACCGCCACCGGTGACAAGCCGCTGCATTACCTGCAACGACTGCGCATCGAAACCGCCAAGGGCCTGCTGTCCGGCAGCCGCAAGAGCATCAAGACCATCAGCTACGAAGTCGGTTACGACGATGCGAGTTTCTTCGCTCGGCTGTTCCGTCAGCACACGGAGTTGTCGCCGAACCAGTATCGGCAGCAATTTCAACAAGCAGCCTAACGGTTGATACAGGCGCCGCCACGCAATTGCCAAGCGGCGCCTGCTTGCGAATTAAACGGCCTATACCAACAGTGTTTAAAGATAACGATAAAGTGATTATTTCCCTTACATGAAAAACGGAATGCAGAGCACCGGACAAGTACTTTGTACTCTTGCGAGCTGCTTACTGAAAACCCCAATATATTCTTCCCGCCAGCTGAACTGCACTTCAGGGAAGATCAACCATGACAATAGAAACAAGTTCCCAGCCTCCCTCATTTAACGATAAGACCGAAAATCTCCAGACTAAAAAGAACTGGGCTGGCCGATTCCCCAATCCGCCGGACTTGTGCTTTGACTACCGAGCGTTAATCGAACAGGAACATGGCGTCGCAAAGGCAACCAATCCCACGCATAAAATATGCATCATCGGCGCAGGTGTTACCGGACTGACTGCCGCCCGAGAACTCTATCGTTGCGGTTTTACCGACGTGACACTGTTAGAACAATCGACACGCATTGGCGGTAGACACCTGACCGTCCATGGCCGCCATTCAATTAAAGAAAGCCATACTCCTTTCGAAATGGGTGCCATGCGCATGCCATTCTTCAATAAGGAAAACGAACCACCCAAAGAAGGTCGATCGCTGATGGCTTACTACGCCAATGCATTTGACCTGGCGCTATCGGATTTCCCCAACCCGGGAAGCCCGTGGGTGAGTTCGACCGGTATTTATCTCCAGGAAGGCAGCCTGGGCGGTCGTGCGGATCCGTACATGTTGATCTGGACGAATGAAGACGGCTTGACGCCTCCACCCGACGAGGCGCTGCAAACGGTTTATGCCAAGTGGAAAGCCTTTGCCGCCAGGATGACTCGCCAGGTTGCGCCGATCTACGCCACGCAGGAATGGGAAGCTGTCTGGGCCGCGATCGTCGAAAGGTACGAGCGTGTTTCGTTTCGTGAGCTGGTCTGTATGCCGGTGCTGGACCACTGGGATAAAGACAAACCTGGAGATTTTGGCGGAGTCGGAATGACCTCGCACGAATCAACCCTGTTCTATTCGATAGGCATCGGCGACGGTAGCTGGGGCGCTTTTTATGACGTGTGCGCGCTCTACCCGCTGCGCACCGCCATTTTCGGATTCAGCAGCCGCCTGCAACTCGTTCACGGCAGGGTCGATTCGTGCGGCGAACCGCTTCCCGCGCCGTACTTGCACAGCGATGCTGTACTCGATGCGAAGGGCCTGCCTTTCGACAGTCCGCGCTATATCGGTCTTGCGGCGCTGGACGAATGCTTGCTGTTCATGAACACCGACAGCGCGCACACGTCGTTCTACGAACATTGTCTTGAAAGGGGTGACGGTTTTTTCACCGATTCTTCAGTCAACAAACTGAAGAAACTGGATGATCAAAAAATACGTGTCTATTACACATGGAAATTCAGCCAGCCCAGTCAATCGCAGGAACTGTTCAATGACTTTGACGCTGTCATCATGACCCTGCCTTCATGGCTGATCGAAACGGGTGTCCGGCTCGAAAACTTCAATCAGCATATGTTGCCGTTCGACATGATCAACGCTTACAAAACAGCACACTGGGAAACCAGTTGCAAAGTGTATGCGCCGTTAAGTAAGTCTTTCCTTTCAAGCAACACCACAATCCCCCAGGCCATTGTGACCGACAGTTTCATTCATGACGTGTACAGCTATCGCTATAACGAGAACTATCCATACGACTGCATATTATTAAGTTATACATGGGAGGATGACGCGACCAAACTGGCGCTGTTCAACGACCAGGAACTGGTGGCGAAGTGCGTAGAGGAACTCGACCGGATATTGATGAATTGCGCCAATATCCAGGAGAGGATTTCTCCCTATATTCAAACTGAACGGGCCTTGGTCCAACGCTGGATGACGGACCGAAACGCCTTGGGCTGCGCAAAGTTATACAGGCCCGGCACTTATTACGACGCAGTGAGCCTGATGAAGTACAACCGGGATTTCTCACATCTGTCCGGCCTTTATTTTTGCGGAGAATCGTTTTCGGTCGATGCCGGCTGGACAGAGCCTTGCTTTCGCGGCGCCGTGGATGCGGTGATTCATATCTGCAATAAAACCGCAGCGGTATTCAACGGCGGATTCTGCATGAGCGACTACCCGCAATACCGCATCCGCAACTGACGCCCCGCTCCATCGCCCAGAACCAATGCGCCCTGCGCGTTGGTTCTGCCTGTGTCAAACCGCTCTATTACGCCATCTTGCGCCCCGGCAGGGAAACCCGGGCGCTCTGCCCTGCGCGATCTTCGGACACGGACTACAGCCCAAACGGAAGCCGCTGACTTACGCAAAAAAGCCATTTCAACTCTTATAAACACGCAATTAAACAGCGTGAATAACAATAAAAAGAGGTCATCCCGAATGAGCGAGCCAACAAGTCCTGTTCGTGTAGCAGTTGTGCAATTCGACCCACAAGTCGGCATAGAAAAACGTGCAGGTAATTTGCGTCATGGTCTGGAATTGGCACTGGAGGCGGTAAATGGCGGTGCCAATCTCATCGTGCTGCCCGAGCTTTCCAGCACAGGTTATTTCTTCAGCAACCGGCAAGACGCGTTCGACCATTCGGAGGCCATTCCCGACGGACCGAGTGTGAAAATCTGGATGGACTTCGCCCGCAACCACAAGGTCTACCTGGTTACCGGATTGACTGAGCGTGACGGCATGCGGCTGTTCAACACCGGCGTTCTGATCGGACCTGACGGTTTTATCGGCAAGTATCGCAAAGCCCATTTGTGGAACCTGGAGAAGCTGTGGTTCACGCCGGGCGACCTGGGCTTTCCGGTGTTTGATACGCCTATTGGTCGTATCGGCCTGTTGATCTGTTGGGATATCTGGTTCCCGGAGGTGCCGCGAATCCTGACCCAGCAAGGCGCGGACATCATTTGCAGCCTGAACAACTGGGTATGGACACCGCCACCGCTGTTCGACGAGGCCGGCAAGTGCATGGCGTCGTACCTGACCATGACCGCTGCACACGTCAACAATGTGTTTATCGCCGCCGCCAGCCGGATCGGGGAAGAACGAGGAGCCCGATATCTGGGCTGCTCACTGATTGCCGGTACGAATGGCTGGCCGATTGGCCCCGTGGCGTCAGCGGATCAGGAACAAATCCTGTATGCCGATATCGACCTGACCAGCTCTCGAAGCGCGCCGATCTGGAACAATTTGAACGACCTGCATCGCGATCGTAGAGCCGATCTCTACGATCAAATGCTCGGTTACACCCAGCACCCTTGCCTGCCGCGCTGACAAGGGGGTAACCGATGAACATCACAACCGAAAAAAACCGGCCTGGCGCCAGATCGCCACTGGATCTTGCGATCATCCTGCTGATGATCGGCACGGCACTGCTGATTATCTGGCTTTCATTCACCCACCGTTCCGCCTGGGAAGCGCATTGGCCAAGCTACAGCGACATGGTCTCGAACCTTCCCGAACCGGCTGCCTGGTTGCGCTGGGTGCTGGGCGACATCAGCGAGGTGGCGTTCTACAAACACGAGTTCGCCTCTATCGGGTTGTTGGCCGGAGCCTATCTGGCCTATTGGGCGAATCGCACAGAAAAAACCTGGCAAGGTTTTGCCATTTCCTATGGGACCGGATTGTGGCCGTGGCTGGTGACCAGTTCGTTGCTTGGACTGTTGCTGAGCAACCTGCTGTGGGGCTGGACGGTCACCGCCACCAGTTGGCAGCCGACGTTTGCGGCGTTTGTTTCGCTGCCGGCGGCGATGGTGCTCATGTTTGGTGGTGGCTGGAAGGTCACGATCAATGGCGCAATCATGGGCGCCGTGCTGGTCACGCCGACGTGCCTGCTGTTCGTCAACTACGTGTGCAATCCTCTGGGCTTGCCTGTGGTCATCGGCAATGTCTTGGGCATGGCAGTCGCCAGCGTCTTCGCTTTTGTGCTTTGCCGTTACCTGCCAAGCCTGGTGAAGTCCGAGCCCGGCGAGAAGCCATCCGCCCCTTCGCCCGCAACCGTCAACACAAAAACGCCCGACTACGGGGTGATCTGGAGCTTGCGCCGGGTGCTGGCCGATTTTTCGGAAGCGCCGTTCTTTGGCAATGAGCTGGCCAGCCTCGGCCTGTTGCTGGGGGTATTGTTGGCTTACACCTGGAATCCGATGAGCCCGGTATATGGGTCGGGCCTGCTGCCCCAATTGATCGGTGCCCAGGCGTTGACCTCAGCGCTGGGGGTGGTGATCTGGCGTCGGCAATGGATGTCACGCGGCTGGTATCCCACCTACGTTCCATTGGTGTCCGTGGTGCCGGCGGCCGTTCTGACGTACGGCGGCAGTTGGCAGGTGATCCTCTCGAGCGCACTGCTGGGCGCGCTGATTGCACCGCCCCTGGCTTACGCCATTGCCCAGCGAGTGCCTGCGTACATGCATGCCTACATCGGGAATGTCCTGTCCATGGCCATCAGCACTTTGCTGATCATTCCGATTATCGGACTGCTGATCGCCAACTGACGCACGCTGCCAGCCGGCTGTATCCCGGACTCAAAATGCATAACCCTGTGGGAGCGGGCTTGCTCGCGAAAGCGGTGTGTCAGTCGACATCAACATTGAATGTCAGTCCGCTTCGCGAGCAAGCCCGCTCCCACAGGAGTTGTGGTGGGCCAGATATCTGCGGCCAGGTACACAGGATTTCTTCAGTGCAAAAAAAGGCCTGCAATGCAGGCCTTTTCATTTTCCGAAATCCTACGGCTTATGTGCCCGGGACAGGAATTCGTGGGACTGCATTTCCAGCAGGCGACTCAGGGTGCGCTGGAACTCGAAGTTCAGGCGACCGCCGGTGTAGAGGTCTTTGAGCTCGACTTCAGCAGAAATGATCAGCTTCACGTTGCGGTCGTAGAACTCGTCGACCATGTTGATAAAGCGTCGGGCGATGTCGTCGGTAGTGACGCTCATTTGCTCGACACCGCTGAGCAACACGGCGTGGAAGATCTTGCCCAGTTCGATGTAATCGTTCTGGCTGCGCGGGCCGTCACAGAGTTCGCGGAAGTCGAACCAGGCCACGTCATCGCACGTGCGCAAGGCACGGATTTCGCGGTTCTCGATCATCAGCACATCGTTCTCGATGGCTGCCGTGCATTCCGGCGTCAGGGCGCGGAAGCTCTTGCGCAGGCTTTCGTGGGACTCCGCGTCGAGCGGAAAGTGGAACAGCTCCGCTTGCTCAAGGTGACGCAGACGGTAATCGACGCCGCTGTCGACGTTGACGATCTCGGTGTTCTGCTTGATCAGCGCAATCGCTGGCAGGAAGCGCGCACGTTGCAGACCGTCCTTGTACAGACCATCCGGCACAATGTTCGACGTCGCGACCAGGGTCACGCCGTTCTTGAACAGCTCTTCCATCAGCGTGCCGAGGATCATCGCGTCGGTGATATCGGACACGAAGAACTCATCGAAACAAATCACCCGGGCTTCGTCGGAGAAGCGCTTGGCGATGATGGTCAGCGGGTTCTTCTCGCCGCCGAGGGTCTTCATCTCTTCGTGCACGCGCTTCATGAAGCGGTGGAAGTGAGTGCGGACCTTTTCCTTGAACGGCAGCGCTTCGAAGAAGGTGTCGACCAGATAGGTCTTGCCACGGCCGACACCGCCCCAGAAGTACAGACCCTTGACCAGTGCCGCGTCTTTCTTGCCAAACAGTTTGCCGAACAGGCCCGGTTTGCTGTGCGAGGCCGCGACCAGATCGTCGTACAGGCGCTGCAAGTGGCGCACCGCAGTTTCCTGCGCGGCGTCATGGAAGAATTCCGGGCGTTTCAGATCAGCTTGATATCGTTCTAGGGGCGTCATAATTCGTTAGCAAGGCAACAAAAACGGGCCGTCACTGTAGCGACGGCCCGTGGGAATGGCAATCAGCCCTTGGTCGGGCCGAGCCGCTGATTTATTCCTGAACCGGTGTCAGGGCAACTCGCAAGGTCTCGATGGCAGCATCACGAGCGGCGCTGTCAGCAAAGGCCGGGCTGTCGGCAATGCACTCGTCTTCCAGCCAGACGCTGAAGCTCAGGTCTTCGTTGCGCACGTCCAATGGCTGACCCGATTGCAGTTGCTTGGTCACCTGGCCGGCGGTTTTACCGTCGGCGAAGTGGCGCGACAGCAGCAGCTGCTCGCCGTCGGCCGCCAGCAGGCGGAAGCGGAAACTGCCGTCGTCTTCACGGAAACTGACGAAACGCGCGGCTTTCGCGGCTTTCTTCTTGGTGGTGGTCGCGACTTGGGTCTGTGCGACGAAAGAACGCAGACCCACCGCTTCACGCAGTTCGTGGAGGAACGGTGTCGCTACCGAGCGGGCCTTTTTGGCGCCGATCTGCAGGATGTCTTCCAGGTCTGCCGGGCGTTCGATCAGCTGGTGGTAACGCTCGCGGGACTCACCCAGCTCGCTGTCGAGCAACTGGAACAGGCGATTCTTCGCCTCGCCCCAACCCAGGCCCTGCAACAATTCGCTGCGGAATTCGTCGGACTGCGCCGGGGTAGCGAAGGCCTGGAACAAGGTGAACAGGTGCGAGTTATCCGGATCCTTCGCCTCGCCCGGCGCACGGGAGTCGGTGACGATCCGTGAAATCGCGTCCTTCATTTCCTTGGCGCTGCTGAACAACGGAATGGTGTTGTCGTAGCTTTTCGACATCTTGCGACCGTCGAGGCCTGGCAGCGTGGCGACGCTTTCTTCGATCAGCGCCTCGGGCATGGTGAAGAATTCTTTGCCCTGGCCGAACAGGTGGTTGAAGCGCTGGCCGATGTCACGGGCCATTTCCACGTGCTGGATCTGGTCACGACCGACCGGCACCTTATGGGCGTTGAACATCAGAATGTCCGCGGCCATCAGCACCGGGTAGCTGTACAAACCCATGGTGATGCCGGCGTCCGGGTCTTCGCCGGTTTCGACGTTCTTGTCCACCGAGGCCTTGTAGGCGTGGGCGCGATTGAGCAGGCCCTTGGCGGCGACGCAGGTCAGCAGCCAGGTCAGCTCCGGGATTTCCGGGATGTCGGACTGGCGATAGAAGGTTACGCGCTCCACATCCAGGCCACCGGCCAGCCAGGTCGCAGCGATTTCCAGACGCGAGCGCTGAATGCGCAGCGGGTCATCGCATTTGATCAGGGCGTGGTAGTCGGCCAGGAAATAGAACGAATCGGCATTGCTGTCACGGCTGGCGATGATCGCCGGGCGGATGGCGCCGGCGTAATTGCCCAGGTGCGGCGTGCCGGTGGTGGTGATGCCGGTGAGGATACGGGTACGAGTCGTCATGGGTAATCGCTTGTCAGACTGCAATCAATTCGAAAGACGCGGCAGGATCAGATCCTTGAGATCGGTGAGCTTGCCATGAAAAAAGTGTCCGCATTCTGCCACTTTCAGCAGCTCATGGGGGCGATCGAGTGCGTCGGACCAGTCGTAAACGAGCTGCGGATCGATGACTTCGTCGGTTTCCGGCTGGATCAGGGTCAGCTCGCCTTGCTGCGGCAGTTGATCCTGATCGCCCAGACGCATCACCGCCGGCGCGACCATGAACAGGTGCTTGAGCGGCTCACCCTTGGCTTCCAGACGTCCGCCGAGACTTGCTGCAACAAAACCGCCGAAGGAGAATCCGAACAGCGTCAGCGGCAACTCGGGGTGTTTGACTCGCAGCCATTCGGCCACGGCCTGGGCGTCGTCGACTTCGCCGGTGCCCATATCGTGGGTGCCTTCGCTGGCACCGACGCCACGGTAGTTGAAACGTAAAGTAATCAAACCGGCGTCACGCGCAGTGCGCTGCAAGGTCGAGACGACTTTGTTGAGCATGGTGCCGCCCTGCACTGGGTTCGGATGGCAGATCAGCGCAATGCCGCGTGGCTGCTCGTTATCCAGGTAAAGGGCTTCCAGTTGGCCGACCGGGCCATCAATCACTACAGGGGTTTCGCGCATAAGCAAGGAAGGAACTCCGTGACCTCGAATCGGGTCGACTCGTCTAGCAAATTGTCTGTGCCAATCTATTGCGAGTGAATCGCGGTATACAGCGCAGGTTCGAGCCGTTAACGTAAAGCAAAGCCGTTTATAGAGGAAGGACTCGTGGAACACTCGCTCTTAGTTTGGTTGTTACCGACTCTTGCCCTGGTTGTGGGTGTCGCCATTGGTTTCCTGATCGCTCGCCTGGTGCCGAATGCCGCGCCTAGCAGCACGCAACGTCAGCTGGATGACATTCAGGAACGTTTCGACAGTTATCAGAACGAGGTGGTTACCCACTTCAACAGCACTGCAACACTGGTCAAAAAGCTGACTCAGAGCTATCAGGAAGTGCAGGATCACCTCGCCGAGGGTGCCAACCGCCTGGCCCTGGACGAGCAAACCCGCCAACGCCTGCTGGCCTCGCTGCACGCCGATGCAGCAGCCGCCCCACGGGAACGCCTGACGCCGCCGCGCAATCAGGAGCCGCCTCGCGACTACGCCCCCAAAGCCCCGAACGCGCCGGGCATGCTCGATGAGCATTACGGCCTGAAGAAGTAATCAGGTTTCGCGCGACATGAAAAAGCCCCCGGATGAGTGATTGTCCGGGGGCTTTTTTGTTGCTGATGATTTAGTTGCCAGTTCGGGCCTCTTCGCGAGCAAGCCCGCTCCCACATTTGGAATGCACTCCCCTGTGGGAGCGGGCTTGCTCGCGAAGAGGCCCTGACTGACGACACAAAACGCTTATGGATACTGCTGAACCGTACCTTACTGTTGCTGACCACCATACTCCTGGCCAGGAATCGCCTTCAGGTTGACCTCGACCCGGCGGTTCTGCGCCCGGCCATTGGCGTCACCATTGCTGGCAATCGGGTTATCCGGCCCGGCACCGCGAGCCGACAGGTTGGTACCGCTCACGCCCTGAGACGTCAGGTAAGTCGCCACGCTCTGGGCCCGGCGCTGGGACAGGTCCATGTTGTGCTGGCGGCTGCCGGTACTGTCGGTGTAGCCGACGATTTCGATCTGGTTCTGGTTGAACTCCTTGAGTGAGCCCGCCAGATTGTTCAGCGGCTGATAGAAGCTCGACGCAATGTTCGCCGAATCGGTGGCGAAGGTGATGTTACCCGGCATGATCAGTTTGATCTGATCACCCTGGCGCTGCACTTCCACCCCGGTGTTGGCCATGCTGGCGCGCAGCTTTTTCTCTTGCTGGTCGGCGTAATAACCGTAACCGGCAGCGGAAGCACCCACCACGGCGGCGCCAATCAGCGCGCCCTTGCCACGGTTATCGTGATTGATGGCGGCACCGGCCAAAGCACCGGCCAGAGCGCCGAGGCCACCGTATTTAGCGGTTTTGCTCATGCCCGTGGAACCACCGTCGGCCTGGCCCTGGTTGTCGTAAGGGTTAGGCGAGGCGCAGCCAGACAGCAAGGCCACAGCCGTAGCGACAATAATCAAACGCTGCTTGGTGAACATGAAGAGCTCCTTCTTTTTGCATTCTGTGGTGCAACGGACAAGGCATTAGCCTTTGCGGGCGTTGGATTGTTTCGGCGGACAAAAATTCCGTCCGTAACAATTAAGCCCGTACAAAAGGGTTCTCGCGCATTTCATCGCCCAGACGTGTGTCCGGACCATGCCCGGTCACCACCGTCGCCTCTTCATCGAGGGTGTACAGCCGCTGCTTGATCGACCGCACGATGGTCGCCTGATCGCCACCCCACAAATCCGTGCGCCCTACTCCGCGACGAAACAACGTGTCACCGGCAATCAGCAGCTTAGCCTCTGAAAACCAAAAGCTCATGGAGCCCGGCGTATGACCCGGTGTGTGCAACGCCACACCGCAGCCGCATGCCAGTTCTTCATCATCGGCCAACCAGCGATCCGGCGGCGGCACTGGCGTGTAGGGCACACCGAACATCTGGCACTGCATTTCCAGGTTGTCCCACAGAAATTGATCTTCTTTATGCAGGTGCAGGGTTGCGCCGGTTTTCTCCTTCAACTGACCGGAAGCCAGGAAGTGATCGAGGTGCGCGTGAGTGTGAATGATGCTGACCACCTTCAGGCCCAGTGCGTCGAGCCGCGCAAGGATCAGTTCGTGATTGCCGCCCGGATCGACCACGATGGCCTTTTTGGTGATCGGATCGCCGATGATCGTGCAGTTGCACTGCAACGGGCCGACAGGGAAGGTTTCGCGGATGAGGGCGGTATTCGGGGTTTGCATGGGGTTAATCCTGGTGCCAAGGCTGGGTACTGCGGTTATGATCCGCAAAATTGATAGGTTATCCTCGCGCCGCGCCCATTTTGAAACAAGCCGGCAGGACGCCAATGCCTGGTTCAAACGACTCTTGAAGCGTTTTTTGTAACGCTCAGCTCAAAAAGGATAATCCCATGCAAGAAGACTATCTCCTTCGTCAGGACATTAAAGGTATCCAAGCCTGGGCACAGGTCTGAACCATGCCTGAGATCCCGGTAGACTTGCGCTGTAAAACGGCCTGCGCGTTTGTGGCAGGACGCGAGCACCTCAAAACTCAAACGCCTTGCCAGGACTTTGTCGCGGCCAGAGAGTCCAACGAGGTGACCTGCATTTCATTGGCCAATGGGGCCGCCTCCCGAGCCAGCTCCGAAATCGGCGCCCAGGTAGCGGTCACGGCCACCCTGGCCTTTGTCTGCAAAAACTTTGAAAGCCTCTGGCAAAACATGGACAAACACAACGCGAAGGCAGCCCAGCGACTGGTTAATCGCTGCCTGGACGCGTTCAGGCGCAAATCTGCAAAGCTCGGCGGCGAGATCAACGACCTGGCCTGTAGCTTGTCATTCGTCGCTTACTCACGAGGCCGTTACCTGGCAGGCCACTTGGGCGATGGTGTCATCGCAAGCGCTGATGCGGACGGACACCTTCAGGCACTTTCTCATCCGGAAAATGGCGAGCCAGCCAATAGCACCCTGTTTCTGACTGACCATAAAGCGGCGTCGCGGCTCAGGTTGTACCGTGGGCAAATCGAAGCCACGACTGGCTTCGCGATCATGAGCGACGGCACTGCAGAAAGCCTCTATGACAAAGCCAGCGGCGTCCCCGCCCCAGCGATTCAAAAGTTGCTGGAGTTAAATGCAACGCTGCCCAGAAAAAAAATGAAGGAAGTGCTGGCTGACAACCTGCAACAGTCCATTGCCAGTCAAACCGAAGATGACTGCTCCCTGGGCTTACTGTCGATCCTGAAGCCCTGAATCGACGTGAGGCAAACTCCCCGCAGTGACTGCCTCCGAGGAGAAATGACCGAAACCTCTGATCGCAAGGCCCACCTTGTGTCGGAGGTATTCAGATGGCGATTACTGCAATACACCCAACTCTTTCGCCCTGGCGACCGCTTGCGTGCGCCGTTCAACCCCGAGCTTGCTGTTGATATGGCTGGCATGGGTTTTCACCGTGTGCAGCGAAATAAACAACTGATCGCTGATTTCCTGATTCGAACAGCCTTGGGCAATCAGTCGCAGGACGGCCATTTCCCGCGTACTGAGTTGTTCCGCTGCGGCGGACGACTCCGCGGGACGGGCTGCCACTGTTGGAAGTTGTTCTGAAAGGCTCTGTGAAACGGGCGTCGGCACACCGAGTTGAAGTTGGTTACGCAGCCAGTCCGGATGTTCCGCCAACAACCTGTCAAACGGTTGCAGCACGCCACCGGCCGCCGCTTCCAGCGCCTGCCCCAGAGCCTTGCGGGCCTCGGGTTCGCGTCCGCTCCCCAGCAACAATGTCACTTTTTGAGTCAGTGCCATCACACTGAGCAGCTGCCTTCCGGTTTGCTGCCCATGCTCAAGCAACGCGTTCAATCGTCCTTCGGCCAGCATCGGCTGCCCCTGAATGACCTCCAGCAAGGCCTGCTGCAACTCGATATGCAGCGGCAGTTGCGGATGGAACTCCGGAGGGGCTGCCGCGTGTTCGCCGTTGTAGGTCTGGCCCAAGCGAGCGAGCCAGGCTTCGGCCAGATCGGTACGTCCCTGAGCCAGCCAGAGTTCGCATTTGACCAGGGTGATCATCGCCAGGTAGTAGATCGGTGGCACGTCCCAGATGTGCATCAGGCGTTCGGCTTCGGCGAGTTCGGCAAAGGCTTTGGCGAATTCGCCGCTGCTGCCCTCAAGCCTGGCAATCACGCAGTGACCGATCAATACGCTGATATCACGACAGGCGCGTGCTTCATTCAAACCGGCTTGCAACCGGGCCCGCGCGGCTTGGGGCTGCAAGCGCAGGGCTAACAAAAAGCCTTCGTACAACGTCAGTCGCGCGCGTACGGCATAGAGCCGTTGCGGGGATAACGGTTGCAGGCGTTGCAGCCCCTGGCGCACTTCATCCAGCGCACGCAGGATTTCCCCTCGCGCTTGCAGCACGCGAGCGCGGTCGTAATGGGCCAGCGCTTCGAACAGCGGATTGCCGACCCGTTGCGCCAACTCCAGAGATTCACGGTTCAATCCGCGGGCACGCCACAAGTCGCCGTCGGCAATGGCCAGGTTGGACAGGGTCGAGAGGCACATCAGGCGCTGCCCGTAGCGTTTGGCCGGCAGACTCTCTTGCGCTTCGGTGCAATAGAGCAGGGTCAGCTCACGATTGCCGCGCCCGCGAGCGATGACACCGCTCAGGGCCAGCCATTGCGCCAGCATGGATTTCTGTGCAGTGGCGGACGGGGCCGGCAGGAAGCGGCTCAAATGACTGGCCAGCTCCTCGGCGGCGTCCAGCTGACAGGCCAGCCCCAACGCCCAGCTGTACAGCACGATCAGCCGTGGTGTGCTGATCAGCAGGCTGTCGGGCAAGTCCATTTTCCAGCGCAGCAACATGCCGACGTTCTGTTCGGCCAGCAGTTGTTCTTCGGACAGGTTCTGCACCAGGTTCGCCGCGACGTCCAGGTGCCCGGCGCGCAATGCCTGCTCCACCGCTTCATCGAGCAGCCCCTGGGCATTGAACCAGCGACAGGCGCGCAGGTGCAGGCTGGCCGCCGGCACCATCGCTTGCGCGGTAGGCCGGGTGCGCAACAGGTCGGAAAACAAATGGTGGTAGCGATACCAGTGACCGTTTTCATCCAGTGGCACCAGGAACACCTGATGGGCCAGCAGAAAACGCAGGATCTCGGCACTGTCATGGGCTTCGCGAACGGCATCGCACAGTTCGCTGCAAAAGCGCTCCTGAGGTGCCGTGTCGTAAAGGAATGACTGCACCTCGGCGGGCAGACAATCGATGACTTCTTCCAGCAGGTAATCGCGGATCAGCCCTTCCCCGCCATGCAAGGCCTGCGGAAAAGCACCCTGGGAGCCCGCTTCAGACGCCGCCAGCAGCCAGAAACGCAGCCCGGCGACCCAACCTTCGCTGCGCTGGATGAGGCTCTCCAGTGCTTCGCCGCGCAAAGAGCTGCTGTGCCGATCAAGCAGGGTCAGGGCCTCTTCGTGAGTCAGGCGCAAGTCCTGTTCATTCAACTCGAGCAGTTGCCGCGACAGCCGCAGGCGCGCCAGATGCCAGTCCGGCCGCTGCCGACTGGTGACCATGACCAGCAACCCGTCAGGCAGGTGATTGAGGAAAAATTGCAGGCAGCGATCGAGAACCGGGCCCTGCGCCAGATGGTAGTCATCCAGCACCAACAGCAGGGGCGTACTCGCAGACAGGTGCACGGCCAACTCATCGAGCAAACCGTCCAGCCATTCTTCAAAGGCAAACGGCTGGTGCCGCTGGCGCATTTTCAACAGACCCAGGGACCGGCTGCCCAGTTGCGGAAAAAAGTCCTGGAGGCCTTCGAGCAACCGCTCAAGAAAACGTCCGGGATCGCTGTCTCGCGGGCTCAACCCCAGCCACAGACTTTGCCAGTGAGCCGGCAAGCCCTGACAGAATTCCACGGCCAACGAACTCTTGCCAAACCCCGCCGGTGCGCTGACCAACAACAACCTGCCACCGAGGCCCGCACTCAGGCGCTCGCACAGACGAGGCCGCAGCACATGGCCGTCAGGCAACGGAGGCCGAAAAAAACGCCCGTCCAGTGCGACGACGGCAACGCTTGCAGGGCCCAGGTGTGGGGACAAATCAGTCATGGCCGGCTCTTGTTTGAATGGCGGTTGGCGGCGTTGCAGATGTCCGCAGCCTAGCGGTAAACGAAGAGGGATTGAAGGTTGTTGCTACAAATGGCTACAAAAAGACCGTAGGAGCATGGCTTGCCCGCGATTGGCGGTGACGCGGTGTATCGATAATCATGCGGAGGTAATACGGACGCCATCGCGAGCAAGCTCGGCTCCTACATTGATGTGAACTGCAAAAAAAACGCCCCGAACCAGTCGGGGCGTTTTTCGAGGATGCTGCCTCTGTTCAGGACTATTTAGCGAACACCATCCTGGCGCAGAGCGGCCGGAGTGAAGTCGCTGGTGGTGGCGGTAAAGCCGAAGTCATAAGCCGATTTCTCTTCGTTCTTCATGCCCAGCGCCAGGTAGCGGCCCGATTGCAGGTCGTACAAGGTTTCCAGGGTGTACCACGGCACTTGAACGTTGTAGTAGTTCTGGGAATGAGCTTCCGCCACACGCCACAGTTGATTACGACCGTCGTAGTGATCGATCACGGCCGCTTGCCAGGTGTCTTCGTCGATGTAGAAGTCACGCTTGGCATAGATGTGACGCTGACCTTCCTTCAAGGTGGCCACCACATGCCAGACCCGGCGCAGCTCGTAACGCGCCAGGTCCTGGTTGATGTGACCGGCCTTGATGATGTCGTCGTACTTGAGTTGCGGCGAGTCGAGCTTGTAGCTGTCGGAGGCGATGTACATCTCTTTCTTGCCTTCGAGCTTCCAGTCGTAACGATCCGGGGCACCGTTGTACATGTCCAGGTTGTCGGAGGTACGCAGGCCATCGGCTGCGGTACCCGGCCCGTCATAGGACACTTGTGGTGCGCGACGCACACGACGCTGACCGGCGTTGTAGACCCACGCCGAACGCGGTTCCTTCACCTGGTCGAGGGTTTCGTGCACCAGCAGCACACCACCGGCCAGACGTGCCGGCGCGGTCACCTTCTGCTTGAAGTAGAACAGGATGTTGCCCGGGTTCGCCGGATCGTAATCCTTCATCTTGTCGCGGAACACGAACTGGTCCTGGAAGTACACCAGGCTGTACGAGCCGTTAGGCTGCGGCGTGGCCTGGGTCACCAGACGGGTCACGCTGCCACCGCGATAGCGGGTGATGTGGTTCCAGATGACTTCGACGCCGGTCTTCGGAATCGGGAATGGAACGGCAGTTTCGAAGTTCTCCAGACCGTTGCCGCCGGACACCAGATTAGTGGCGGTAGCGTTTTTCTTGATGGAGGCAAACACGGCATCCGGCACGGTCGCGCCGCGATGGGACGGGTAGACCGGCATCTTGAAGGTTTCCGGGTAGCGCTTGAACATCGCGTATTGGCCCGGTGCGAGTTTGTCCTTGTACTGGTCGACGTTCTGCGCGGTGATGGTGAACAGTGGTTTTTCACTGGCAAACGGGTCGGACAGGAAACCTTTGCTGTCGGCGGTGCCGGCATTTTTCGCCATCGGCTTCCAGGCCGGGATCGATCCGTCAGCGTTACCCGCCATCTCGGCGCCCATCGGGGTCAGGCTTTTGCCCAGTTTGTCCGCTTCGGCCGCGGGGACCGCCGCCATGACGCCGGTCGCCAGCAGCGAAAGCCCCAGAACACCGACGTGGAACAGACTCTTTGTTATTTTCATAAGTGCGTTCGTCCTGATAATGCAGTGCTTAGAAGTTCACGCCGAAGCTGAGCGCAACGAAATCGCGGTCATCGACGGTGGTGTACTTGCCATCAAAGAAGTTGGTGTAAGCCAGGCTCGCGGTGTAGGTGTTCTGGTACTCGGCATCGACGCCCAGGCTCACCGCTTTGCGACCTTCCTCGAAGTTGCCGCCAGGGCCAGGCGAGTAGCCTTCCACGTCATGAGACCAGGCCACGTTCGGCTTGAGGTTCACACCGGCGAATACGTCGTTGTATTCCCAGATGGCACGACCACGGTAGCCCCAGGAGTTTGCAGTGGTGAACCCGTCGTTTTCGCAATAGCGACTGACGTTGTTTTGCGGGCCGCCTGCCAGGGTAGAGGTGTTCAATGCCACGCACTGACCACTTGGCAATGGACCAGGGCCGTAGCTCGGGTCACGGCCGTAACGCGCTTTGGAAGAGCTTTCCAGACCGCCAACGTGAGTAAAGCCAACCTCGCCCACCAGGGTCAGTCGCTCGGCGCCCATCACCTGGTCGAAGAAGTGAGTCAGGGTCGTCTGGAGCTGGGTCACTTCCTTGCGGCGATAGCCTTGTTGATCCTGCCCTGGCGTCCCCTGAAGCACGGAAACGTTAGGGTTCAGAGGCGTCAAACCGGAAAAGAGAATGTCGGTGGTGTTGAGCTGAACCGGAGCATTCGGCCGGTAGCTGACTTCACCACTCCACGCAGTACCTGTCGGTAACGTGGTGGAGAAGCTCAAGCCATACAGGCGAATATCTTCAGGGTACTCGACGTAGTAGCTGGAGTTACCAGCCACCACCAACGGCAGCAAGGTCGGGGCCAGGCCTGCCGCGACACCGGCCGGAACACCCGCAGCCCTCAGTGACCCCACCAGGCCCGCCGCGCTGTAAGCGCTCGCCGGAGCACCTTTGCCGCTGAAAATCGGCGCACGGCTGTGGTAATTCATGAAGTAGGCGCCGAACTCGGTGTCCAGCGGATCGAACATGTATTTGAAGGACACACCGAATTGACCGCTGTCACGGGCGTCGCGGTCCGGACCGCGACGAACGATTACACCTTCATCCGGGTTGCCCCAGGTCACGCCTTTGGCAGCCAGGGTATTGATGCTGGCATTACGCAGCGAAGCCGGCAGCCCCGCAGCCGTCAATGCGCTGTTGAGTCCGTTACGGGTGCGCAGTACGGCCAGGTTGTTATCACAGCCATCCGCAATCACGTCCGGTTGCGAGAAGAAGGTGCCGCAGTTGTCGACAACGGTCTGGTCCCATTCGAGCTGGTAGAAGGCTTCGGTCGAGAGGTTCTCGGTGAGACTCTGGGACACGTAGAACATGTTGACCGGGATCAGGCCTTCCTTGATCTCGGCACCTGGACGACGGAACGCGGACACGTCGATCGGGTTGATCGAGTTGATGCCGCCGCCGATGAAGGTACTTTCACCCCAACTCACTACTTGCTTGCCCAGACGCACGGAGCCCGGCTGATCGGCAACGGAGTAGTTGTGGTAGACGAAGGCGTCGAGGATCTCGCCGCCGGAGGACTTGGCGCCTTCCTTGCGGTTGCTGTCGCTGATGTCCTTGAACGGACGGCTTTCGTCCTTGAGTTCAAAGTCGTACCAGTATTTGCCACGGACGAAAACGCCGGTATCGCCATATTTCAATTCAAGGTCATGGATGCCTTTGAAGATCTTGGAGAACGTTTCGCCGCTCTTGAAGTTCAGGTGACCGTCGTCGGAAGTCTGGGACAGGCCGCGGCCGCCGTTGTTGACGCCTATGAGGTTCTTGTTGGCATTTTGAGTAGACCAACTGGCACCGACCGACAGGGACGAGTCGAACTGACCTTCGATTTCACCAACGTTGAAACTGACGCCGAATGCTGGCCCGGCGAGCGTAGAGGCAAGACTGACCGCCAGGGGCAGTTTTGCCCTGCGCCAGAACTGGTTTACTGATGTCATCGACGCTACTCCATGTGCATTATTGTTATGGCAGTGAGCACTTCTAAAAACGCTGTGGATAACTGGGAGCCAAGGTAGTCCCTAAGTCATTCCAAAGTTGCATCGCCCCGGTTTGTGCGTTTGCTCCGTTCTTAAAAATCCTTGAGCGGACTATAGCCAGCAGGTAGTACTGCTTGATCCCTCTAAAGTGTGATTTGCAGCTGCCAGCCACTCTGGAACAGTCCTTTGCCAAGCCGACACCCGTCGGCACGGCAAGAATGGCTGAAATTTCAGATTTGACAAGCCAAGCGCTTGCTTGGTGGGGCTGGCGTGCCCTTTTGGGCACGCCAAGTGACGCTTAAAGCGTCGAGAGGAAGGTGCTGTTGTTGGCTTGCCATTCGGTGATGTCGACGCGAATACGCTTCTTGTCGAGTTTACCGACGCTGGTCTTGGGAATTTCAGTAACAAGGGCGATCTGACTCGGGATGGCCCACTTGCTCAGGTGCCCCAGTTCCACGAACGGCTTGAGGTGTTCCTTCAGTTCTTTGGCCCCGATCTCATGGCCTTCGCGGACCACCAGCAGTGCGAACGGACGTTCGCCCCACTGCGGATCGGCGATGCCCACCACTGCTACTTCGCGTACCGCAGGGTGGCGGCTGATCAAGTCTTCAAGGTCCAGGGAGGAGATCCACTCGCCGCCGGTCTTGATCACGTCTTTGATCCGGTCGCGAATGTCGATCACACCCATGCTGTCCAAGGTCGCGACGTCACCGGTGTGCAGCCAGCCCCCGGCCCAGAGCTCGGCGCCCTTTTGCGGTTCGTTGAAATAGCCTTCGGTAAGCCATGGCGCACGCAGCACCAGTTCGCCCTGGGTCTCGCCATCGGCGGGCAGGAAGTTGCCGTCGGTGTCGACGATCGCCGCCTCCACCAATGGCCCCGGTACACCGGCCTTGATCCGGTACGTGGTGCGTTCGTCTTCGGTGCCGGCCATCAGCTCATCGTTGAGGTGGGCACACGACACCAACGGCCCGGTTTCCGACATGCCGTAAGCGGCGGTCAGTTGAATGCCCTTGGCCTTGGCCGCGTCGTACAGCGCACGGTTCAGCGCACTGCCACCGATGACGATTTTCCAGCCACCGAAATCCGTGCCTTGCGCCGCTTTGGAATTGAGGACCATTTGCAGGATGGTCGGCACGCAATGGGAAAAGGTGACCTTCTCCTTGCGCCACAGCTCCACCAGGTACTCAGGGTCATAGCGACCGGGATAGACCTGCTTGAGCCCGAGCATGGTCGCCACATACGGCAGCCCCCAGGCGTGTACATGGAACATCGGGGTAATCGGCATGTACACGTCGTTGGTGCCCAGCAACCGCACGCTATCGATGGCGCCCATGATGGTCGACACACCCATGGTGTGCAGCACCAGTTGCCGATGGGTGAAGTACACACCTTTGGGATTACCGGTGGTGCCGGTGGTGTAGAACGTGGTCGCGACCGAGTTTTCGTCGAAGTCCTGAAAGTCGTACTGCGTGCTCGCCGCCGCCAGCAACTGCTCATACTCGCCGATGAGGTTCGGCAGGTCGGCGGTTTTCTCCGGCAGGTCAGTCAGCAACAGGGTTTTCTCCACCGTGGTCAGGTGCCCGGCAATGGCCTGGTACAACCCGACGAACTCGCTGTTGACCAGCACAAAGCGGTCCTCGGCGTGGTTCATGGTGTAGAGGATCTGTTCCGGTGACAGGCGCACGTTAATGGTGTGGATCACCGCCCCAATCATCGGGATGGCGAACATGCATTCCAGATAACGATGGCTGTCCCAGTCCATCACCGCCACGGTATCCCCGGCCTTGACGCCGGCCGCCGTCAGCACGTTGGCCAGCCTGGCGACCCGTTCGATCAGGGTCGGATAGCTGTAGCGCAGCTGGTCGCGGTAAATGATCTCGCGGGTTTTCTCATAACGAGCGCCGGACATCAGCAGCCGTTTAATCAGCAGCGGATACTGGTAAGCGCCTTCGGCTGGGGGGATAACGCGAGTCTGCAACATAAGAGTCCCTTTTCTGACTGCACGGTCGTGACTGAAAGTAAGCACTTTAGTGCCCTTGGACGCCAACCAAATCAGCCAAAGGAATGATTTGTAGAACCGGACAAATGCTAGCTTTGCGCCACTACCTGAGGTGTTTCGTGGGGAATTCGGGATCTGCGCTGTAAAACGTTGTAACGCATGCGCGCAACACTTGTCTGTGACCCTACGTACGATACGGACACGATGAGCCGATCGGTTGGCAGCCAAACCGCCCAACCCTCCACCTCATCTACAAGAGAAGGATCTTGTCACTAGACCTGTCTGGTCACACGCCATCGGTATCGCATACAACAATGAGTATTGAACTGACCGCCCCCGAGAACTCCCGATCGACACAAGCGCCCCTGGTTTCCATCGTGGCACCCTGCTTCAACATGCAAAGATTTCTGGAAGACGCCATCAAGAGCATCTTCGCCCAGGACTACCCGAACTTCGAAGTCATCATCGTGGATGACGGTTCCAGCGACGACAGCCTCGCCATGCTCAAGCGATTACAACAAACCTATGACTTCCAACTGTATTCGCAACCGAATCAGGGCGTGAGCGCGGCGCTCAACCACGGCTTGCGATACGCCAAAGGCGTCTATGTGTCGACGCCGGACCTGGACGACATCATGCTGCCGGAGTCAGTGCGCATTCGCGCCGAATACCTGTGCAAGCACCCGAATGTCGGCTGCGTAGGTGCGCTGATCAGCTACATGGACAGCGACGGCAACACCCTCAAGCAGCAACAACGCGACCGGATACACACCTACAACTTCGATCAGGTCCTCAGAGGTGCTGTCGTGGTCGGCGCGCCTGTTGCGCTCTATCGCATGAAAGCGATGCGAAGTGCCGACTTCTACGCGCCGAAGCTGCGGGTTCAAGACTTTCAGATGACGTTGCGGATTGCCCGGCTGGGATATGAGATCCATGAATTGCCAATCTGCATGACCCGTTATCGCCGCCATGCCAACAACCTGTCGAGAAAATACCGGATGCTGCTCCAGGCAGACCTTGAGGCAATCGCGCCGTATGTGAACCATCCCGGCTATCAGAGCGCCCGCACCAGACTGGTGAACAAGGCCCTCAAATATGCCGTGGTCGAAGACAAGACAGAAGCCTGGCAGCTGTTACGCTCGATTCCCTGGCGGCACCTCAATAGAACCAGCTTCAAACGCTTCACGCGGCTGGTATTACATCGCTAGCCGTCTCACCGAGCCTCAGTGCATCTCGGTAAACGCGAGCTTCACACCGATGGCGATCAGTACCGCGCCCATGGTCCGATCGAACCAGTGGCCCATCCGGGCAAAACCTGCGCGCACGCGCTGCTGGCTGAACAGCATCGCCACCAGGCAGAACCACACCGCGGTGGCCACCGCGAGGTAGAGGCCGTAGCCCGCCTGTACCGTCAGCGGCGTGTGCGGATTGATCACCACGGTGAACAGCGAGAGGAAGAACAGCGTCGCTTTCGGGTTCAGACCGTTGGTCACGAAACCCGAAGTGAAAGCGCCGCGAGCCGTACGCTCGCCCGCTTCCTTGTGCAGATCGTCAGCCGCAGGTTGGGCCGGCCGAGCTCGCAGGGCCTTGAAGCCGATGTACAGCAGGTACGCGGCGGCCGCCCATTTCAGGGCATTAAACAACACGATCGACTGGGACACGATCAGGCCAATGCCGAGCAACGAATAGCCGACGTGCAGGAAAATGGCCGTACCGACACCCAGCGCCGTCCAGGTGCCAGCACGACGACCATGGGTCACGCTCTCACGCACCACCACGGCAAAGTCCGGGCCAGGGCTGGCCACGGCCAGCAAGTGAATCAGGGCAACAGTCAAAAACTCTGTCCAGTACATGGGGGTTCCTTTTGGCCAAGCGTAACTGTTTGTTTCATCTGGTAGGCTCGGCAGATTACGCCTTCAGTTCATTGCACAAAAGGTACAGTTGATGACGAACACTCACCGCGCCGTTTTCCTCGACCACCCGTCCCTGGACCTGGGCGACCTCGACCTCAGCCCGCTGCAAGAGTGTTTCAGCGACTTACAGCTTTTCGCCCAGACCGCGCCGGACCAGGTGATCGAACGCCTCAAGGGCGCCACCGTTGCCATCAGCAACAAAATCCTGATCGACGCCGCCGCCATCGCTGCCAGCCCCGAGCTGAAACTGATCCTGATCACCGCCACCGGCACCAACAACGTTGACCTCGCCGCCGCCCGCGCCCATGGCATTACTGTCTGCAACTGCCAGGGTTACGGCACGCCGTCGGTGGCGCAGCACACGATCATGTTGCTGCTCAATCTGGCCACGCGCCTGGCCGATTATCAAAAGGCTGTCGGCGAAGGTCGCTGGCAGCAGGCGAAACAGTTCTGCCTGCTGGATTACCCGATTGTCGAACTGGAAGGCAAAACCCTCGGCCTGCTCGGTCACGGCGAACTGGGCGGCGCGGTCGCACGACTGGCCGAAGCCTTTGGCATGCGTGTACTGCTCGGCCAGATTCCCGGGCGCCCTTCCCGGCCGGATCGTTTGCCACTGGAAGAGCTGCTGCCGCAGATCGACGCGCTGACCCTGCACTGCCCGCTCAACGAACACACCCGCCACTTCATCGGAGCCCGTGAGCTGGCCTCGATGAAACCCGGTGCGTTCGTGGTCAACACCGCACGCGGCGGCCTGATCGACGAACAGGCGCTGGCCGATGCCTTGCGCAACGGTCACCTGGGTGGCGCGGCGACCGACGTGTTGAGCGTCGAGCCACCGACCGCCGGCAATCCGCTGCTGGCCCACGACATTCCACGGCTGATTGTCACCCCGCACAACGCCTGGGGCAGCCGCGAGGCACGCCAGCGGATCGTGGGTCAGTTGACCGAAAACGCGCAGGGATACTTCAGCGGTAAAGCACTGCGGGTCGTCAGTTGATAGACTGCGGCACTTTTTTCACAGGAGCAGAGTATGGATCCGCGCAGTGAAGTACTGCTTCGTCAGGCCGAGTTATTCCAGGGTTCGGTGTTGTTGGCCGGTTTACCCGCCGACGATCTGCTGGGCCGACTGCCCGATGCCCACGGTTGGTGCTGGCATGCCGGCGACCAGGCCACGCTGGACGCCCGTTTCGCCGAGCGCAGCCATTTTGGTGTGAACGCCCCCGAGCGTGAGTTTGAAACCGCCGTGGTTTTTTTGCCCAAGTCCAAGGACCTGACCGATTACATCCTCAACGCCCTCGCCTCGCGCCTGGCCGGTCGCGAGTTGTACCTGGTGGGGGAAAAACGCAGCGGGATCGAAGGCGCCGCCAAACAACTGAACCCCTTCGGCAAACCGCGCAAGCTCGACAGCGCGCGGCATTGCCAGCTGTGGCTGGTTACCGTGGCCACGGCGCCACAAGCCAAGTCGCTGGAAAGCCTGGCGCAGACCTACGAATTGCCGCTGGCTGAAGGCCCATTGAAAGTCATCAGCCTGCCGGGCGTGTTCAGCCATGGTCGACTGGATCGCGGCAGCGCACTGTTGCTGGAACATCTGGACAAATTGCCGAGCGGCCATTTGCTGGACTTCGGTTGTGGTGCCGGTGTGTTGGGAGCGGCCGTGAAACGTCGCTATCCACACAACCAGGTCACCTTGCTTGATGTGGATGCGTTTGCCGCCGCCAGCAGTCGCCTGACATTGGCTGCCAACGGTCTGGAAGCTGACGTGATTACCGGTGACGGTATCGACGCAGCACCGATGGGTTTGAGTGCGATTTTGAGCAACCCGCCGTTCCATGTCGGTGTCCACACCGATTACTTCGCCACCGAGAACTTGCTGCGAAAAGCGGCCAAACATCTGAAAAACGGCGGCGAACTGCGCTTGGTAGCCAACAGCTTCCTGAAGTACCAGCCGCTGATCGAAGAGCATCTCGGGGTGTGCGCAATCAAGGCCGAGGGACAGGGTTTCAGAATCTATCGGGCCAAACGCGGCGGATAAATAAGTGCTTGCCTAACGGATTTTGCCTAGGCAGAATCCGCTCCGTCCTAGGGGAGTAGTCTCCCACGAGCGCCATGCTCGTCCGGCATACGTCAACATACTTGGTCAACAGACCATGGCGTATGCGACCCAAGCGTCCGCATCAGACGGATCGCAGGGTTTGACAAGACCTATGACACGAACACCTTACCCGGGGCGGGAAGGCTGTACGTGTCATAGCCGTGTCGACCCGCCCCTTAGGAAAACCCTGATGCTGGATTCACTTCTCGTTCCCACCGCAATCGTTGCCTTGGCCGAAATCGGCGACAAGACGCAACTGCTCGCGCTCATTCTCGCCGCTCGCTTTCGCAAACCCTGGCCGATCATCGCCGGTATCGTCGCGGCTACCCTGGCCAACCACGCAGCAGCCGGCGCGGTAGGCGCCTGGGTCGGTAGTTTCTTCTCGAATGCGACGCTGCACTGGATCCTCGCCGCGAGCTTCACCGCGACCGCATTGTGGACCCTGGTGCCGGACAAGATGGATGACGACGAAGCCAGCACCGCCCGCAAGTTCGGACCGTTCCTGACCACGCTGATCGCGTTTTTCCTTGCGGAGATGGGCGACAAGACTCAAGTCGCCACGGTGATGCTCGCGGCGCAATACCCGGAACTGTGGCTGGTGATCATCGGCACTACCGCCGGCATGTTGATTGCCAACGTGCCAGTGGTTTTGGCGGGTAACTTTGCCGCGGATAAATTGCCGTTGACGTTAATTCGTCGCCTGGCGGCGTCGGCATTCTTCATCCTCGCCATTGTCGCGGTGTACAAGGCGATGCAGAGCAGCGGTTGGGTGTGATGCAGTAGGTCTATAGACCGTGTCATCGTTCTTCGCGAGCAAGCCCGCTCCCACACTGGATCTCCATTGTTTGCAAATTTTGTGTTCACTGGAGATCGAATGTGGGAGCGGGCTTGCTCCGGGCGGCGTTCCGACGAAGGCGTCAGTGGCAGCCCCGCATGACTATCAGGATTTCCTGGCTTTCTCGTACAGCGGCATGACTTTCGGAATCGCCGCCTGCAAGGAAGCAATACGACTCGACGACGTCGGGTGAGTACTCATGAACTCCGGCGGCGAACCTTCCGAGGCCTTGGTCATCTTGTTCCACAGGGTGATCGCGGCGTTCGGGTTGTAACCGGCGCGAGCGGCCAGTTCCAGGCCGATCAGGTCCGCCTCGTTTTCATTGGCGCGACTGTTGGGCAAGGTCATGCCGTAGTTGGCCACGGTATCCGCCAGCGCCAGGCTGTCCTGACCCAGACCGAACAAAGCACCGGCGCCCTGCTTGGCCATTTCGATGCCGTAAGCCTTGGACATCGCTTCACGACCATGCTCGCGCAGGGCGTGGGCGATTTCGTGGCCCATGATCGCGGCGATCTCATCGTCGGTCAGTTGCAGGCTGTCGATCAGCCCTGTGTAGAAAATGATCTTGCCGCCAGGCCCGCAATTGGCGTTGAGTTCGTCGCTCTTGATCAGGTTGACTTCCCATTTCCATTGGGCCGAATCCGGACGAAAAACCGGCGCCTGGGCAATCAGCCGGTCGGCAATCGCCTGGACACGCTTGGCCTCGTTACTGGTCTTGTCCAGCACGCCTTTGGTGTTCGCCTCTCCGACAGTCTTTTGATAAGACTGGGCGTACATCTGGTTGACCTCGTCGGTCGACAACATACTGAACATGTACTGCTTGCGCTCAACGCCCACCGCGCCACCGCTGGTGGTATTGACCGACTGACAACCGGCGAGCAGCAGACCTGCGCTCAGTGCACACACAACCAATGTCTTGTTCATCAAAAAAACCCCTGAAAACATGCCGCGTATCCTAGGCGTGGAATTGTATCGACGCCAGATACCACAGAGGTGTAGACGCACATTTAAGACAAAGCTCTCATGGCCGTAGGAAAAAAATCACATAATCGTGCCCACCACGGTCGATAACGGCCCGCAATGATTCGTTTGCGACATCAAACCCTCAAAAACAGCCAATTCGCCAACCTCCGCTCATGGCCATCGCCCCCCCAGCCGATACAGCACCGCAGACGTCCTCTTGCGTGCGGAGCCCCCATGAAATTCAAGTCGATCCAGTTTTCCGTGGCGGCCCTCGCCGGCGCCATCGTTCTTAGTGTCGTGGCAGCGCTGGTGCTGTACGCGCTGTTTTCCGGCGCACGGACACAAGACATGGTCCAGCAGCGGACCCAGGCACAATTCGAGCAAGTCATCGAACAACGCCTGACATCCCTGGCGCAAACCCAGGTCAGCCAGATCCAGCGCGAGCTCGAAGCACCACTGCTGATTGCCGGCGGGCTGGTGCGAGTCAACGCATTGATCGGCCCCCCGGGCGCCGATGGCCAGCCGCAGTTGAACCTGAGCCGTGAGCAATTGATCAGCCTGATCAAGGAAAACGTCACCAAGAACCCGAAAATTCTCGGCACCTACATCGGCTGGGAAAAAAACGCCCTCGATCACAACGATGCAGCCTACGTCGGCACCCAGGTGGTCGGCATCGACGCCAGCAACGGCCGCTTCCTGCCGTGGTGGTTCCGCAACGAAGACGGCAGCCTGGGCCTGGACAAACTGGTGGACGTCGACGACCAGAAAACCCTGTCCACCGGCGTGCGTGCCAGCGAGTACTACCTGTGTTCCAAAGAAACCAAAAAGTCCTGCGTGATCGATCCGGCGCCCTACAAGGTCGGCGACAAGATCGTCATGCTCGCCTCCTTTATCGAACCGATCATGCTCAACGGAGCCTTCCAGGGCATCGTCGGCGCCGACCTGTCGGTGAACTTCATCCAGGAAATGCTCCTCGGCGCGAATCAGAAGTTGTACAGCGGCGCCGGTGAAATGGCCCTGATTGGCGGCAACAGCCGGATCGTTGCCTACACCAAGGACCCAAGCAAATTCGGCGAGAAGGTCAGCGACATCCTCGACAGCCAGCAGATTGCCAACATGGCCAATCTCAAGCGCGGCGAAGTCACCTACACCGTCGACAAGGCCCAGGGCCGGATCGAGTTGTACCTGCCGTTCGGCATCGGCCAGACCGACGCTCGCTGGACCCTCATGCTGCAATTGCCGCTGAACGCGGTGATGGCCGACCTGCAAAAACTTCAGGGCGATCTGGACGCCCAGCGCAAGTCCGACACCTTCGGCATGGCCATGGTCGGCTTGTTGATTGCCGGTATCGGCTTGCTGGTGATCTGGTTGGTGGGCCACGGCATTGCCCGACCGCTGAAACAGATGGTTGCCATGCTCGACGACATCGCTCAGGGCGAAGGTGACCTGACTCGACGCCTGACCAGCGACCGTGCCGACGAACTGGGCTCGATCGCCAAAGGCTTCAACACCTTCCTGGCCAAGTTGCAGGTGATGATCACCCAGGTGGTGACTTCGGTGCAGAGCGTCAGTGATTCGTCGGAACACACCGCCGACATCGCCATTCGCACCAATATCGGCGTGCACAAGCAAATGGCCGAGATTGATCAAGTCGCCACGGCGGTGCATGAAATGACAGCGACCGCTCAGGACGTGGCGCGCAACGCGACCCAGGCTGCGCAAGCCGCCAGCCATGCCGATCAGGCAGCAGCGCAGGGCATGCAAATCGTGCGCGATACGTCGAACTCGATTGGCGTACTGGCGATAGAAATCGGTAAGGCCGTCGGCGTGGTGCAAACCTTGGCCAAGGACAGCGAGAACATCAATGCGATCCTGACAGCGATTCGCGGGATCGCCGAACAGACCAACCTGCTGGCCTTGAACGCCGCCATCGAAGCAGCACGAGCTGGCGAACAGGGACGCGGTTTTGCGGTGGTGGCCGATGAAGTGCGCAACCTGGCGCAGAAGACCCAGAAAGCCACTGAAGAAATTCAGACCATGATTCAGCAGCTGCAACAAGGCACGCGCGATGTGGTGCGGGTGATGGAGGACAGTCAGAACCGTACCGACGAAAGCGTGCAGCACGCGGCGAAAGCGGCCGAGGCGCTGGAGACGATTACTCAGGCGGTGTCGGTGATCAACGACATGAACACCCAGATTGCCAGTGCGGCCGAGGAACAGAGTGCCGTGGCTGATGACATCAACCGTAACGTGATCAACATCGGGCAAGTGGCCAATGAAGTGGCAGGCGGAGCGGATGAGTCGAGTGCGGCGAGTGCGGACCTGACCAAACTGGCTGAGCAGCAGCGGCGGTTGATCAATCAGTTCAAGGTTTGATCCGAAGGCCCCTTCGCGAGCAAGCCCGCTCCCACACTGGATCTCCATTGTTCGCTGATTTTGTAGCCGCTGGAGATCAAATGTGGGAGCGGGCTTGCTCGCGAAGGGACCGGCACAGACAACCCATCAACCCGGAGTAAGACACTCCGGCCCATTGAGCTTCGGATCATTCACCAGATTCGCCAACACCCGTTCGCGCAACGCCGCGGGTTCACTGGCGAGTAACGCTTGCAAGGCATGCAATGGAGTCTCTGGATTGAGCCATGCCTCTTGCCCCACCGCATCGAGAATCAACGGCCGGCGCTGACTCGCCGCCGGCTGAGTGATCACCGCCGTACTCAGCCACACCTGCTCCTGCACCGGATACGCTTCCCAAATCGCCGCAAAGAACAGCGCCGAGCCCTCCCCCGGTGTCAGCCAATACGGACGCTTGCGTGTGGTGCCGCGCCATTCGTAAAAACCGTTGGCTGGCAGCAGGCAACGGCGTTCGCGCAGGGCCTGGCGAAACATCGGTTGTTCGGCAACGGTTTCAGCCCGGGCATGGGCTGGCGTACGGGACAAATCGGTCAGCCACGGCGGCGTCAACCCCCAGCGCGCGCGGGCCAACTCTCGCTGCCCCTCAACGCCAGCGCGCAGCATCAGCACCGAATCGTTGGGAGAAATATTCCACTGGGCCTGCTGATCGGCGGGGAAGCCAGGCAGGGCCGCGAAGGCGGGGTTCCAGCGAAACAGGGCATAACGTCCACACATGGGGCAACACGACTCTTGATAAAACGAACGTCAGCCTAACAGACCAGCGTGCCGGGAAAACTTTCCGGTTCATCGCCGGGCAGTGGCAGCGCGGCATTGTACGCGGTGATCAGCTCCCGGGCGTACTCGGCCTCGTCGTTATCGACCGACAGGCCCAGCAGGCCGAAGATCGGCAATTCGCCGCTGCCACCGAGCAAATCGCGCCCCACCAGATGCGCTTCAATGCCCTCGCTGGCCAACATGCTTTGCAGCAACTCACCTTCCATGAGGTTTTCCGGCTCGTAGATTCGCTGCATGGGGTGCCCCTTTCATTCGTTTTCGCTGTGAACTTCGAGCAACCATTCCTGACCGTCAGTCTGCAAGACAAACGTGATGGGGCGACAACACACCGGACAGTCCTCGATATAGGTCTGATCGCCACCGGACAAGTCCAGAACGGCCTCAGCCTCTTCACCACAATACGGACATTCGTAGCGCTCGGTTTCCAGCATCGCGGTCTCCCAGGTGACTTGTGCGTATAATCGCCGGTCTATTTGCAGGGCTATTTTTGTCTGGCTAACTTTTCAGACCGTGCCCCGTTGGTTTTCGATCAAAACCTTTACTTACCCTAGCCGTTTCTAACAAGAGAGCATGATGGGCGAATTCGATGCCATCCGACCTTACAATGACAGCGAAGTCCCTGCGGTGCTGGACCGGCTGCTCGGCGACAAGGCGTTTCTAGATATCCTCATCCACTTCCGCTTCCCGCGTTTTGCCGGTGCTTTCGGCTGGATGCTCAAACCTCTTATAGCTCATCGGCTGCGCCGTGAGTTCGCCGACGTTACGTCGGTGGCCACGTTGCAGGATAAAGTCGAGATGTACGTCGACCATACCATCGAGCGAGCCACGGACGGTGTGACGTACACCGGCGTCGAGCAGTTCAAGTCAGGCTGCGCCTACCTGTTCATCGCCAACCACCGCGACATCGTGATGGACCCGGCCTTCGTCAACTACGCCGTGTACCACGCCGGCCTGCCGACACCGCGCATCGCGATCGGCGACAACCTGCTGCAAAAGCCCTTCGTCAGCGATCTGATGCGCCTGAACAAGAGCTTTATCGTGCACCGTTCGATCACCGGTCGACGCGAGAAGATGGCGGCGTATCAGCTGCTGTCGGCCTACATCAACCACTCGATCCGCAACGATTGCGCTTCGATCTGGATCGCCCAGGCCGAAGGCCGGGCCAAGGACGGCGACGACCGCACCGAGTCGGCCATCCTCAAGATGTTCCACATGAGCCGCAAGGACGAGCCGTTCGGCGAAGTCATTCAGTCGTTGAACCTCACCCCGGTGTCGATCAGCTATGAATATGACCCGTGCGATCAAGCCAAGGCTCGCGAGCTGTTCATCCGCGCCACCACCGGCAGCTACACCAAAGTACCGGGCGAGGACGATGTGAGCATCGCCAAGGGCATCACCGGCTACAAGGGCCGGGTGCATGTGAACTTCGCCTCGCCGATCACCGAGCTGTTCGACGACACCAAGCAATTGGCGATCGAGATAGACCGGCAGATCCTCGGCGGCTACCGCCTGTTCCCGGTGCATTACCTGGCCTACGCCCAGTGGAAAGACGCCGACCCGCAATTGCAGGTGCCGAAAGCCTCTGAAGTGTTTGCGGCCGACGAACTGGCCAAGGCTCAGGAGCAATGGCAACAGCGTCTGGACGCGTGCCCTGAGGAGCATCGTCCGTTCATGGTCCTGCAATACGCGACGCCGGTGCGCAATCAGTACCGTGTCAAAGCAGGTTTTCCGCTGTAAGGGTTTTGGCTGGATACGACAACGGCGCTCTATTTGACTGTCACCACATCACCTGTGGCGAGGGGACTTGTCCCCGTTGGGCTGCGAAGCGGCCCCAAAACCTGCGATCATATTTTTCAGACAGGCCAGGGGTACCGATTTACGACTGCTGCGCAGCCGAACGGGGATAAATCCCCTCGCCACAGAAGCGCCCTCGCCACTTGGTGTCAGCGCTTCAGAAGCGCGTACTGATCCACGACACCAGCAGCGCCAACCCCAGGCAGGCAAAACCGAATCGATAGAAAAACCGGTTCATGCGCAAGGTCGCCCCATCCAGCATCAACGTCGGCTCATCGATACGACGGCTCTGGCTTTGCGTTTCGAGAATGGCCAGCGCGCGCTGTTCGCGGCGACGAGTGGCATGCAGCAACCAGCCGCCCGGAAAGGCCAACAACAAGGCCAACAGGTTGATCAACTTGGCGGGATGGTTGGTAAACAGCGAAATCAAATGCAACGACATCACGGACCTCAGCAAAACAGGTGGCAGACGTCGAACCGACGACCGCGGCGCGAATTCTACCGAAAGCCTCACCTTGTGCCCTTGCTTTCCGACAAATAACGAACCATTTGACCGATTCCTGTCCTGTGTCACGGCGCCATCATCTGAACACTCCAGTCTGGCGCCCCTTGCAGGAGGTGCAAACGTGAAAAAGCCCGGGGCCATTGCTGGCTCCGGGCTTTTTTGAGTCCGGCGAACGTTTATTCGCCGAGAATCTGACCAATCGTCGGATCCTTGAACAGACGCGTCAATGCATCGCTCAATACATCGCTGACCAGCTTGGTGTTGGTTTCCTGATTCGGCGCCATACCAAAACGCTGATCCAGGGACGCACCATAACGACCGCTGTAGCGACGGTTGGCATTCTGCACATCGGAGCGGAACGTCGCGCCAATGGTGGCTTCAGTCACATACATGCCTTCTTTAGGCGACTGATACTTCAGCTCGGCCAAGGTCACGGTCAACTGCGGAGCATTCAGCGCATTGGAGGTTGGGGTGAAGCCCAACAACCGCACGGCCGCTTCGGCCTGAGCCTGCAACTTCGGCAGAATTTGCGCGCCCTGCACGGTGATCGCGCTGGTCTCAGGGTACAGGCCACCACGGGTGCCCAGAGTCGGCGACGGACGACCATCCACCACACGCACCACCACCGGCTGACCATGGCCGACCGGTGCCAGCTGAGTCGTCAGCTTGGGCTCCGGATTCAGTTGTTGCGGGCTGTGGGCGCAGCCGACCAGGGTCAAACTGGTCACAGTGATCAAACCGAACAACAGGCGTTGCAACATGCGCTTCTCTCCAGAATCAGTCACTAAGGCCCGCAGTATAGCGGTGCGCCACTGCGGCTAACTAGAGCCCTTCAGTGATTACTGAAATGTCTGACAAACCCTTGGGAAGCGGGTTCCTGTCACAGATATGTCACCGCCCATACACTTGCACGTCACGGTTTGCTAGCTATCTTCATAGGAGTCACCTACAGGGTACTTCGCCATGCGCTATCTCATCTCGCTGTTCAATCCACGTCCTCTGCATCGCTGCTTCGCCCTGCTCGACCACAACGGCCACTGTCAGGCGTTCAAACAGTGCAGCCTTCAGCCAATGGGCGATGACTGGGTCGAAATCGAAGAAATCCGTCTCAATTGGTTACACCACCCCCTGCCCCCTAGCGCCCGTGTCAGCCAGCGCCAGCCACGTGCGCGGGCTCAGCAAGGGTTGACCACCTGACCGAACACCTAATAAAAGTCATTAAACACGACCATTTCCCTGCGTTTCTTCGCTACAATCTCCCCCCGATTATAAGGACGTCTCCTGATCGGGCCTCGCAGCATCGTCAATGCGCTTGTATTGACACCCCGCACCGCCCTACAGAGAGCCGCCCACACAGATCGAGTGAAGCTGGCGCGCTTGCTGTTCCTTGAGCAAAAACCCCACTTTTCGCGAATCTGCAGAGCTGTCATTACGCTCGGACACTGAGCTGTTTGCCCGTTTTGCCTGTCATGTACCCCATGGCGGCAATCCATCCGGGCACGGTGCCAGGCTGGGGCAGCCCTTTTTTGAGGTTCACGTCTTCAAAAGAGCGTGAAAAAAACGGGTTTTCACAACTTCACAAGAGTGTGGCGAGCAAATGAATAGTTTTGCGTCTGAACATGCACCATTAGCGTCTGAAACAGCCCAACGACACAGGACCGAGTACGCCTCGAACACCGGATCCTGAAGCCTGTCCTCTACGGATTTGGTTGCACAAACGGATGTATCGACCATAAGTCGAATTGCCAGCCGCGCGTTGAAGTGAGTTCATGTGACTCTTTTAGACCCGGCCGGTAGCGTCCGTCGAAGTTGCAAAAAATTGCGAAGATTCGGACATGGCGATACTGCCATGAGTACCTGGGGCATCACTGACACGCCCCTGAACACCTGGCAGCCATGCCGACAATTTGGTGCTGCAGATTTTGGAGACGCGTTAAATGGCGCATAACGAAGCAGTCGACGTAGTACTGGTTGGGGCCGGCATCATGAGTGCCACCCTCGCTGTACTGCTCAAAGAGCTCGACCCCGCGATCAAGCTGGAAGTCGTCGAGCTGATGGATTCCGGTGCCGCGGAGAGTTCGAATCCGTGGAACAACGCCGGTACCGGTCACGCCGGGCTGTGTGAGCTCAACTACACGCCGCAGGCCGCCGACGGCACCGTCGACATCAAGAAAGCCGTGCACATCAACACCCAGTTCGAGGTGTCGAAGCAGTTCTGGTCCTACCTGACCAGGAAAAGCACCTTCGGCTCGTGCAAGACGTTCATCAGCCCGGTGCCGCACCTGAGCTTCGTGCAGGGCGACGATGGCGTTTCCTTCCTCAAGGAACGCTTCAAGACGCTGAGCAAGCACCACGCCTTCTCGGACATGGAATACACCGAAGACAAGGCCACCATGGCCGAGTGGATGCCGCTGATGATGCCTGGCCGGCCGGCCGACGAAGTCGTCGCCGCCACCCGCGTCATGAACGGCACCGACGTCAACTTCGGCGCCCTGACCAATCAACTGCTCAAGCACCTGACCAGCGCACCCGATGCCCAGGTCAAGTACTGCAAGCGCGTGACCGGCCTGAAGCGCAACAACGGCGGCTGGACCGTCAGCATCAAGGACGTCAACAGCGGCAATTCCCGTGACGTCGACGCGAAATTCGTGTTCCTCGGTGCTGGCGGCGCGGCCCTGCCGCTGCTGCAAGCTTCGGGCATCGAAGAAAGCAAAGGCTTCGGCGGCTTCCCGATCAGCGGCCAGTGGCTGCGTTGCGACAACCCGGAAGTGGTCAAACACCACCAGGCCAAGGTTTACAGCCAGGCGGCGGTGGGTTCGCCTCCGATGTCGGTGCCGCACCTGGACACCCGCGTAGTCGATGGCAAGAAGTCCCTGCTGTTCGGACCTTACGCCGGTTTCACCACCAAGTTCCTCAAGCACGGTTCCTTCATGGACCTGCCGATGTCGGTTCGCGCCGGCAACATCGGCCCGATGCTGGCCGTGGCCAAAAACAACATGGACCTGACCAAGTACCTGGTCAGCGAAGTGATGCAGTCGATGGAACAGCGTCTGGACTCGCTGCGTCGCTTCTACCCTGAAGCGAAAGCCGAAGACTGGCGCCTGGAAGTGGCCGGCCAACGGGTGCAGATCATCAAGAAAGACCCGAAAAAGGGCGGCGTTCTGCAGTTCGGTACCGAACTGGTTGCGGCCAAGGACGGTAGCCTTGCTGCCCTGCTCGGCGCTTCGCCAGGCGCGTCGGTGACCGTTTCGATCATGCTGGAACTGATCGAGAAATGCTTCCCGAACAAGGCTTCCGGTGAGTGGGCTGCCAAACTGGCGGAAATCTTCCCGGCTCGGGAAAAAGTCCTGGAAACCGACGCTGCGCTGTATCGCAAGATCAATGTGCAGAACAACGTCGCGCTGGAACTGGTTGAAGCCAGCAATGAGACCGAAAGCTACGCTTGATTCGGCCGCATAAAAAACGCCCCGTTCTCATTGAGAGCGGGGCGTTTTTTTATGGGCGGCGAAACTGATGGCTCTAAGATCTTCGGTGTTACTTACACCGCCTTCGCGAGCAAGCCCGCTCCCACATTTTGATCGCGGTCTAATGTGGGAGCGGGCTTGCTCGCGAAGAGGCCAGCACAAACACCACCCCAGTCAGGCAATAATTAACCGCGAGCCTTGGCGATCAGTTCGATGTACTCGGCCGCATTACGCTGATCCTTGATCAGGGTGACGAAGTCATTGCCGTGCTCATCCTTGCCGTCCAGATCCAGGCCGGCTTCGACGAAGAACGTCAGAAAACGCCCGAAGTCATCGATGCGCAGGCCGCGGTAGGCCTTGATCAGTTTGTGCAGCGACGGCGACGTGGCGTCGACCGGTTCGAAATCGAGGAACAGCTTGATCTGCTCATCGCCGATCTCGTCACCAATCACTTGCTTCTTATCTTTACGCATTGCCGACTCCAGCTCGCAGACATTTCACGGGGCGGGCAGTTTACCCCTCCCTTGCCACCGGGCTCAACGCGGACGAACAGCGCCCGTGTGCAGATCGGCCCAGACATGACCGTTGGCGTAGCTGAGGAACTGGCAATACACCGTGTCATTGCGCAACAAGTCGATCACCACCCGGTACTGAGCCATCGGGTAAAACAGCGTCAGGGTTTTGCTTTTGTCGTCGTAGATCGGCTTTTTCAGGCTTTTGCTTTCGCCATCGAAATTGACCAGCACCTGGCTGATGGTCGCGCCCTTGTTCAAGGATTTGCCCTTGAGACGGATCAGCAATGGCGACGTGACCGGAATCGGCTGTTGGCTGGACTGGCGCTGGCTGCCGACCACCACCGAGTACTCGGTAACCTGCAACAGCTGTTGCTGCTCGGGTTCGGCGTCACGCAGGGTCAGGTCATCGGGGGGCAGGAACTGCGCGTGCATCGGCGCCGGGGCGGCCGCCAGAGGCAAGCTGACGGTCAGCAACAGGGCGGCGCAGCTACGGATCAAAAGGCTCATGACGGGCTCCCAAGGCGAAGCCGAGCACTCTAGCATGAGGATCAACCGCGCGAATTAGCGATATGGGTCAATACTTCGCAGTACGAAGCTGACCAAACTGGAAGAGCTTTCAGCCGTCGTTCAACGGCGCGCCGTCTACCGTGGAGTGTTCATGTCGTTCTCCGTTCCCCCGTTGTTTGCCGCCTGGCGTCAGACCTGGCGCGCCGGCTACACCCTCAGACGCTTACGCGGCGACATCAGTGCCGGCGTAACGGTAGGGATTATCGCCATCCCGCTGGCCATGGCCCTGGCGATTGCCGTGGGGGTGCCGCCTCAGCATGGGTTGTATACGGTGCTGATCGCCGCGCCCCTGATCGCCCTGACAGGAGGTTCGCGTTTCAATGTCAGCGGACCGACCGCTGCGTTCGTGGTCATTCTGCTGCCCATCACCCAACAATATGGCCTGGGCGGCCTGCTGCTGTGCACCATGCTGGCCGGCGTCATCCTCATTGCCTTGGGGCTGATCAGAGCCGGACGGTTGATCCAGTACATTCCGTATCCGGTCACTCTGGGCTTTACCGCCGGGATCGGTATTGTCATCGCAACCCTGCAATTGAAGGACTTGCTGGGCCTGAACACCGCCGGCCAGGCACAACACTACATCGAACAGCTGGGTGTACTGATTCTGGCGTTGCCCAGCGCCCGGTTGGGGGACGGGATCATCGGCATCACCTGCCTGGCCGTTCTGATTGTCTGGCCACGGTGGGTACCGAGGATTCCGGGGCATCTGGTGGCGCTGACCATCGGCGCGCTGCTGGGGTTGGCGCTGGAGCACGGCGGGCTGGCGGTGGCGACATTGGGCGAGCGTTTCAGCTATATGGTCGAAGGCGTCAGCCATCCCGGGATTCCGCCATTTCTGCCGAGCTTCGATTGGCCGTGGAACCTTTCCGGCCCCGACGGCCAGCCTCTGCACCTGTCTTACGACTTGATCCGTCAGCTACTGGCGCCGGCGTTCGCCATTGCCATGCTCGGGGCCATCGAATCCTTGTTGTGTGCGGTGGTGGCGGATGGCATGACCGGCAGCAAACACGACCCGAATGCAGAACTGCTGGGCCAAGGCCTGGGCAACCTGATCGCACCGCTGTTCGGCGGCATTACCGCCACGGCGGCGATCGCCCGTAGCGCCACCAATGTGCGCAGTGGGGCCTTTTCGCCATTGGCCGCCATTATTCACAGCGCGGTGGTACTGATGGCGATACTCGTTTTCGCACCGCTTTTCAGCTACCTGCCGATGGCTGCACTGGCCGCGTTGCTGGTGATGGTGGCGTGGAACATGAGCGAGGCCCGGCACGTGCTGCATACCTTACGCATCGCGCCCCGCAGCGATGTGCTGGTCTTGTTGACCTGCCTGAGCCTGACCGTGTTGTTTGACATGGTGATGGCCGTCGCCGTCGGCCTGCTGCTGGCCGCCGGGTTATTTATCAAGCGCATGAGCGATCTCACGGACACCGCCGAACTGCCCCGCGGCTTCCATCAAGCCTTGAAGGACATGCCGGCGCATGTTCGTTGCTATGCGATACGCGGGCCGCTGTTCTTCGGTGCTGCCGAAAAAGCCCTGGGGGTGCTACGCAAATTCAGTCCGGAGGTCAAAGTGGTGATCGTCGAGATGAGCGCCGTGCCGATGCTGGACATGACCGCGCTGGCAGCCTTCGACAATATCCTGAGGGATTACCGCAAAGACGGCATTGGCCTGATTCTAGTGGCGACCGCCCCACGGGTGCGCCTGAAGCTCAGGCGCGCGGGCATCCATCGGGAGCAGCGTCAGTTGGCCTACGTGAACAACCTGGAACAGGCTCGTCGCAAAAGCGAGCGCTGGCTGGCCGGGGAAAATTGAGCGCGCTTCAGGTGAACTGCGCGCGCATCCACGCCTGATACTCAGCCACACCAGGCTCGCCTTCGCGCGGCGCCCAGTGAGCAAGCTCACCGTCACCGACCGGGCGATACGGGCCCGCCTTGCACTCGAACATCAGGCTGTCCGCTTCCAGTACCACCAGGCCATGGAACACGCCGGCTGGCAGGTCCACGCCGAGACAGTCGCCACCGGCCTGCAGGATCTGTTTGTTCACCACCGCGCCTGACTCATCGAAGATCAACACACCCAGTCGCCCTTTGAGGACCAACAAGGTTTCAGCCTTGTTTTCCCCCAAGTGCCGGTGAGGCGGGATATAGGTGTCGGGCTGCAAGCCAACCACCATGCGATGACAGGCATCTTCCATCTGATGGAGGTTGTGATGCTGACGCCCACGAGGATTGGCTGCTGCTTTCTCGGCCAATTCAGCGAACAGGGTTTGATCGAGAAAGCTCGGAGCGCTCATTTTCTTACATGCCTTTAACAGCAAAAATCCCGTTGGCGTTACGCCAGTAGCCTTTGTAGTCCATGCCGTAACCGAAGATGTAACGGTCGATACATGGCAGGCCGACGAAATCGGCTTTCAGGTCCGGGCGAGCCTTGCGGTCGTGGTCCTTGTCGATCAGCACGGCGGTGTGCACAGCGCGGGCACCGGCGTGTTTGCAATAGTCGATGATCGCGCCCAGGGTGTGACCTTCATCGAGGATGTCGTCGATGATCAGCACGTCGCGGTCGAGGAACGACACTTCCGGCTTGGCTTTCCAGAACAGATCGCCGCCGCTGGTTTCATTGCGATAACGAGTGGCGTGCAGGTAGGACGCTTCCAGCGGGAAGTTCAGATGGGTCAGCAGCTTGCCGGAGAAAATCAGCCCGCCGTTCATCACGCAGAACACCACCGGATTGCTTTCAGCCAGCTGGTCGTTGATTTGTGCACCGACGCGGGCGATGGCCGCCTCGACTTCTGCTTCGGTGTACAGGCAGTCAGCCTCTCGCATGATTTGACGGATATGCTCGAGATCAGCGGACATGGCGTTCTCCAGGGGGTGGCGGTTCAGGAAAAGCGGGCAAAGGTACGCATCAAGCGAGGCCAGATCAAGCGTTTGTGGACTAACGTTCTGAATGTCTATAGGACAACACCCTCGGATAGATTAATCTAGGCCGGTTTTTTTGCCCGCCGCCGGAGCCTTTCCCATGCCCATCCTCGAGATCCGCCATCCGCTGATCCGCCATAAACTCGGTCTTATGCGCCGCGCCGACATCAGCACGAAGAATTTCCGTGAGCTCGCTCAGGAAGTCGGTGCCCTGCTGACCTATGAAGCCACCAAAGACCTGCCGCTGGAAAGCTACGACATCGAAGGCTGGTGCGGCACGGTGTCGGTCGAGAAAATCGCTGGCAAGAAAATTACTGTAGTACCGATCCTGCGCGCCGGTATCGGCATGCTTGAAGGCGTGCTGAGCCTGATCCCGGGCGCCAAAGTCAGCGCGGTGGGCGTGGCTCGCAATGAACAAACGCTACAGGCTCATACCTACCTGGAAAAACTGGTTCCGGAAATCAACGAACGCCTGGCGATGATCATCGACCCGATGCTCGCCACCGGCAGTTCCATGGTCGCGACCATCGACCTGCTGAAAAAGGCCGGTTGCCGGGATATCCGCGCGATGGTGCTGGTGGCGGCCCCTGAAGGCATTGCCGCCGTAGAGAAAGCTCACCCGGACGTGACCATCTACACCGCGTCCATTGACGAAAAACTCAACGAACACGGTTACATCATCCCAGGCTTGGGCGATGCCGGTGACAAGATCTTCGGCACCAAGCAGAAGGACGCTTGAGCATGCAGCAAGAGTTCAACGATCCGCTCTGGCGCACGGTGCTGTCGGGTGCACAGATGCTGTTCGTGGCCTTCGGCGCTCTGGTGTTAATGCCGTTGATTACCGGCCTCGACCCGAACGTGGCGCTGTTCACTGCAGGCCTGGGGACGATTCTGTTCCAGATCGTCACCGGGCGTCAGGTGCCGGTGTTCCTGGCGTCGAGCTTTGCCTTCATCACCCCGATCATTCTCGCCAAGGGCCAGTTCGGTCTCGCGGCGACCATGGGTGGCGTGATGGCGGCCGGTTTCGTCTACACCTTCCTCGGCCTTGCGGTGAAGATCAAAGGCACCGGTTTCATTGACCGCCTGCTGCCACCGGTGGTGATTGGCCCGGTGATCATCTCCATCGGCCTGGCCATGGCGCCGATCGCCGCCAACATGGCGATGGGCAAGGCTGGCGATGGCACCGAACTGATCCATTATCAGACGGCGATGCTGATCTCGATGCCCGCGCTGCTGACCACCCTGATCGTCGCGGTGTTCGGTAAAGGCATCTTCCGCCTGGTGCCGATCATCTCGGGCGTGCTGGTGGGTTTTGCGATGGCGTTCTACTTCGGCGTCGTTGATACCGCGAAAATTGCTGCTGCACCGTGGTTTGCAATCCCGCACTTCACCGCGCCGGAATTCAACTGGCAGGCGATTCTGTTCATCGTTCCGGTGGCCCTGGCTCCGGCCATCGAGCACATCGGCGGCGTGATCGCTGTCGGTAGCGTGACCGGTCGCGATTACCTGAAGAAACCCGGCCTGCACCGCACCCTGCTCGGTGATGGCATTGCCACCACCGCAGCCGGCCTGTTTGGCGGTCCACCCAACACCACCTATGCCGAAGTGACGGGCGCGGTGATGCTGACCAAGAACTACAACCCCAAGATCATGACTTGGGCGGCGATATTTGCCATCAGCCTGGCGTTCATCGGCAAGTTCGGCGCGCTGCTGCAAAGCATTCCGGTGCCGGTGATGGGCGGGATTCTGTGCCTGTTGTTCGGTTCGATCGCGGCGGTGGGCATGAACACGCTGATTCGCCACAAGATCGACCTGGGCGAAGCACGAAATCTGGTGATTGTCTCGGTGACCCTGGTGTTCGGGATTGGCGGCGTACTGGTCGGCACCGGCACAGGGCCGGACGACTTCGGCCTCAAAGGCATCGCGCTGTGCGCGGTGACGGCAATTGCGCTGAACCTGTTGCTGCCGGGTAATGACAGCTGGAAGCACAAGAAGGCGAATGAATCGCTGCTGTAAGCAGGCTCAAGATTATCGCTGACTGACAGGACGCCTTCGCGAGCAAGCCCGCTCCCACATTTGATATTCGGTGTACTCAGATCAAATGTGGGAGCGGGCTTGCTCGCGAAGCTTTTAAAGTGCCAGCGGCGCTCGCTCGCACAAGGTGCTCAACGCCCGCGCCCACTGCGGATCGTCGTTAAGACACGGCACCAGCACCAACTCCTCTCCCCCCGCCTCGCGGAACAGCTCCTTGCCGCGATCCCCGATCTCTTCCAGAGTCTCGATGCAATCGGCGACAAACGCCGGGCACATCACCAGCACTTTCTTCACGCCCATTCCAGCCAACTCATCAAGGCGCGCTTCGGTGTAGGGTTCGATCCATTTGGCCCGTCCCAGACGCGACTGGAACGACACCGACCACTTGCCGTCCGGCAGCCCCAGCCGCTTGGCAAACTCGGACGCCGTGCGCAGGCATTGGGCGCGGTAGCAAGTCGCCAAGACTTCTGGCGAAGCGTTCTGGCAGCAATTGTCGCTTTTGAAGCAATGGTGACCGGTAGGGTCGATCTTGGTCAGGTGCCGCTCCGGCAAACCGTGGAAACTCAACAGCAGGTGATCGTAATCCTGCTGCAAATACGGCTTGGCGCTGGCGACCAGCGCATCGAGGTATTCCGGTTGATCGTAGAACGGCTGGAGAATCGACAACTGCACGTCCAGCTGCTTCTCGCGGACTACCCGCTTGGCCTCCTCGATCACCGTGGTCACCGTGCTGTCGGCGAACTGTGGATAGAGCGGTGCGAGCGTGACCCGCTTGTGGCCCTGGGCTGCCATGCGCACCAGCACCGACTCCATCGACGGCTCACCGTAACGCATCGCCAGTTCCACCGGCCCGTGGTGCCACTGGGCAGTCATGGCCTGTTGCAGGCGACGGCTGAGCACCACCAACGGCGAGCCCTCCTCCCACCAGATCGAGGCGTAGGCGTGGGCCGACTGCTCCGGGCGCTTGAACAGGATCAGCGACACCAGCAAACGTCGCACCGGCCATGGCAGGTCGATCACATACGGGTCCATCAGAAATTGATTGAGGTAACTGCGCACATCCGCCACCGAGGTGGAAGCCGGTGAGCCCAGATTGACCAGAAGCAATGCGTGATCGGTCATGCAACGTCCTATTTCAAAGGCGGCTGGAAAGGTCGTCCAGAGCCGCGCGCAAATCAGTGAACTGGAAAGTGAAACCCGCTTCCAGCAAGCGAGCCGGTACGGCCTTCTGGCCGCCCAGCAACAGCAATGACAATTCGCCCAGACACACCTTCAACGCCAGGGCCGGCATGGGCATGAACGTCGGGCGGTGCAACACGCGGCCCAACGTATCGGCGAATTCGCGGTTGCGCACCGGCTTGGGCGCGCAGGCATTATAAGGACCACTGGTGTCTTCCTGATGCAGAAGAAAATCAATCAGGGCGATTTGATCGTTGATATGAATCCACGGCATCCACTGCCGGCCACTGCCGATAGGCCCGCCCAGCCCCACTTTGAACGGCAGCAACAGCCGCGACAAAAAGCCGCCCTCTGCCGACAACACCAGCCCGGTGCGGATGAGAATCACGCGAATGCCCAATGCCTCGGCGCGCTGGGCCGTTTCCTCCCAGGCAATGCACAACTGGCTGGCGAAATCATCGATAACGGGCGGGGATTTTTCAGTCAACTCCCGCTCGCCCCCATCGCCGTACCAACCAATGGCGGAGCCCGAGATTAATACCTGAGGTTTGTGCTCGCGGCTTTCGAGCCAGGCCAGCAGGGTTTCGGTCAGCGTGATCCGGCTGCTCCAGAGCAGCGCTTTGCGTTTGGAGGTCCATGGCCGGTCGGCAATCGGTGCGCCCGCCAGATTGATAATGGCATCAACCGTTTCTTGTCCAATATCCTCGAACTGTGCGATTCCCCGCACCTGCGCACCGCAAATTTTTGCGACTTTTTCAGGTGTGCGACTCAAGACAGTCAAACGATGTCCCTGACTCAACCAGTGTCGGCAGAGCTGACGTCCTATCAAACCAGTACCGCCGGTCAGCAATATGTGCATGACTTCTTCCTCGCGTGGCGTTTTACCTTGATCACTAGTCTATTTTTATATGCAGGGATCTTTGGTATCGGGCAGGCTCTGTGTTTAACAATAGGCCAAGCTGTCAGAACGAGAACGCTAAAAGTTATACCAAAAAACAATATTGTACAGGTTTCATCCACGGCGTAGTCTGTACAGAAAGGTAAACGAGGCCCCTATGACTGTACCTATCGCAATCATCGGCACCGGCATCGCCGGACTCTCCGCCGCCCAGGCCCTGACAGAGGTCGGGCATGTCGTTCAACTTTTCGATAAAAGCCGCGGCAGTGGCGGACGCATGTCAAGCAAGCGCAGCGATGCGGGGGCTCTGGACATGGGCGCGCAATATTTCACCGCCCGCGATCGCCGCTTCGTCACTGAAGTCCAGCGCTGGCAAGGCAACGGCTGGGTCGCTGAATGGATGCCGCAGCTCTACACCTACCATGGCGGCCAGCTCAACCTGTCGCCGGACGAACAGACTCGTTGGGTCGGCACGCCGCGCATGAGCGCGATCACCCGCGGCTTGCTCGGCGACCTGGAAGTTCATTTCGCCTGCCGCATTACCGAGGTCTATCGCGGCGAGGAGCACTGGCATCTGCAGGACGCCGAAGGCTTCACCCACGGCCCGTTCAGTCATGTGATTATCGCCACGCCGGCGCCTCAGGCGACTGCACTGCTGGCCACCGCGCCGAAACTCGCCGGTGCCGCCGCCGGGGTGAAAATGGACCCGACCTGGGCTGTCGCGCTGGCATTCGAGACACCGCTGGATACGCCCATGGAAGGCTGCTTCGTACAGGACAGTCCACTCGACTGGCTGGCTCGTAACCGCAGCAAACCCGGGCGCGATAACACCCTCGATACATGGGTGCTGCATGCGACCAGTGCCTGGAGCCGGCAACATATCGACCTGTCCAAGGAAGCGGTGATCGAGCAATTGCACGGCGCATTTGCCGAGCTGCTGCACGACTCCATGCCCGCCCCGACCTTCAGCCTTGCGCACCGCTGGCTCTACGCCCGGCCCGCCAGCAGCCATGAATGGGGAGCCCTGGCCGATGCCGATCTGGGCCTCTATGTGTGTGGCGACTGGTGCTTGTCCGGTCGTGTCGAAGGCGCCTGGCTCAGCGGCCAGGAAGCCGCCCGCCGCTTGCATGCACATTTGCAGTGAACCGCATTAATCCGGGAGGAGGCCGAAGGAAAAACTTATACAAATAATTTGACTTGTACACCTTTGAATCTATGATGAAGTTATGTTGTACAGACCGAACAGTCTGTACAGGTTTAGATTCGAGGTGCTCCGATGCCCCACGTCACCGTGAAACCGAAGATCGCCATCAGCGCCTGCCTGATGGGGGCAGAAGTGCGCTTCAACGGCGGGCACAAGGCCTCGCAGTTGTGCAGTCGCACCCTCACCGACTATTTCGATTTTGTTCCGGTCTGTCCGGAAGTCGCCATCGGTCTCGGCATTCCCCGTGAACCGATCCGTCTGGTGGGCGATCCACAACATCCAGAAGCCATCGGTACCGTTAACACAACACTCAATGTCACCCGGCCGCTCGCCGAATACGGTCAGAAAATGGCCGCGGAACTGGGCGACATCTGCGGCTACATCTTCATGCAGAAATCCCCGTCATGCGGCCTGGATCGGGTCAAGGTCTACCACGCCAACGGTGCGCCGGTGGACGGTGGTGGCCGCGGCATCTACGCCCAGGCGTTCTGCGCGCGGCATCCGGATTTACCGGTGGAAGAAGACGGCCGACTCAACGACCCGGTGCTGCGAGAAAACTTCCTCACCCGCGTGTTCGCCTACAGTGCCTGGCAGCAGTTGCTGCGCGACGGCCTGACTCGCCGTGGCCTCACGGACTTCCACTCGCGCTACAAATACCTGCTGATGGCCCACAACCCGGTGCAGTACAAAACCCTGGGAAACCTGCTGGGCAACATGGGCCAGACCGACCCGAACGAACTCGGCCCACGCTACTTCAGCGAGCTGATGGGGGCCTTGAAAAAATGCGCCACCCGCCGCACCCACACCAACGTCCTGCAACACATCAGTGGCTATCTCAAACAGACCATCAGCCCTGAAGACAAACAGGAAGTGCAACACGTCATCGGCCAGTACCGCCACGGCATCGTGCCGTTGGTGGTGCCGTTGACGCTGCTCAAACACTACTTCCGTCAACACCCGGATCCCTACATTGCGCAACAGGTTTACCTGCAACCGCATCCGGAAAATCTCAGCCTGCGAAACGCAATCTAATGCCAATCCAATGAAAAGCCCACTCGACACCAGCGCCAGCGAAGACCTCGGCGCCGACTTCAAGAAAGCCCTCGACGAAGGCTGGCTGCCAATCCGTGAGGTCGCGCGGCAGACTGGTGTCAACGCCGTCACCCTGCGAGCCTGGGAACGGCGTTATGGCCTTATCGTGCCGCAACGCACGCCCAAGGGTCATCGACTGTTCTCTGCCGAACACGTTCAACGCATCCTGACGATCCTCACCTGGCTCAACCGTGGCGTGGCCGTCAGCCAGGTCAAGCCACTGCTCGACACTCCGCAGGCCTTTACCGAATCCGTCGAAAGCGATTGGCACGTGCTGCGCCATACGCTGCTGCAAGCGGTCACTCAACTGAACGAACGCACCGTCGATGACACGGTCAATCAGGCCATGGCGCTGTATCCACCACGGACCTTGTGCGCACAACTGCTGATGCCCTTGCTGGCTGAACTGGAACAACGCTGGCAAGGCCAGTTCGGCGCGCAGATGGAGCAAGTGTTTTTTTACTCCTGGTTACGCAGCAAATTTGGCGCACGCATCTACCATAACAACCGTCAGTTACGCACCGCGCCACTGTTGTTGATCAATCACTCGGACCTGCCACTGGAACCTCATCTGTGGCTGACCGCCTGGCTGATCAGCAGCGCCGATTGCCCGGTGGAAGTGTTTGACTGGCCGCTCCCCGCTGGCGAACTCGCGCTGGCGGTCGATCATCTGCAAGCCCGCGGCGTACTGCTGTATTCCAGCAAAGCGATGAATCTTTCGCAGCTGCCGAAACTTTTGAATGGTGTCAGTTGCCCAAAAATGATTGCCGGACCAACGGTATGCATCCATCACACCGAGTTGTCCGCACGAACGTTCAAGATTACTGATTTGTTCCTGGCTGAAGATCCGTTAGCAGCGCATCAGGACCTGATTCAGCGTGGGCTCATTTAATGGCGAATTTTTAATGAATCGTGCGGACACCTCTGTGCAATTGATCTGGCTGCGCAGCGACTTGCGCCTACAGGACAACACCGCCCTCTCGGCCGCCGCAGCCCGCGGCCCGACTGTGGCGGTGTACCTGCTGAGCCCGGAGCAATGGCTGGAGCACGATGATGCGCCATGCAAAGTGGATTTCTGGCTACGCAACCTGAGCGAGTTACGCGGCGCGCTGGATGAGCTGAACATTCCCTTGTTGATCCGCAAGGCATCTCGCTGGGATGAGGCACCCAGGGTGCTGCTCGATCTTTGCCAACAATTGAAGATTGGCGCGGTGCACGTCAACGAGGAGTACGGCATTCATGAAAGCCGTCGTGACGCAGCGGTGGCCGAAACACTGAAAGCCAATGCCATCGACTTTTTTAGCTACCTTGATCAACTGCTGTTAAAACCGGGCACCGTACTGACCAAAACGGGCACTTACTTTCAGGTGTTCAGCCAGTTCCGCAAGGCGTGTTACGACCGTCTGCGCGGGTCGTTGCCGAAGCGGGTCCCAGCACCTGCCGTGCAGGCGCCGCTGGCGATCAGCAGCGACAAGATCCCATCAAACGTTGAAGGTTTCGCAACGCCCGGCGACAACTTGCGCAGTCTATGGCCTGCCGGTGAAGCCGAAGCCCACCATCGCCTCGACACCTTCGCCGATGCCCAGATCGACGACTACAAAAACGAACGCGATTTCCCGGCCAAACCGGGCACCAGCCAGCTGTCGGCCTATCTCGCCGCCGGGGTGATTTCCCCCCGCCAATGTCTGCACGCCGCGCTGCAAAGCAATCAGGGCGAGTTCGAAAGTGGCAAGGTCGGCGCCGTCACCTGGATCAACGAATTGCTGTGGCGCGAATTCTACAAACACATTCTGGTGGGCTACCCACGGGTCTCGCGTCATCGCGCCTTCCGCCCGGAAACCGAAGCCCTCGCCTGGCGCGATGCCCCGGATGAACTCCTGGCCTGGCAAGAAGCCCGTACCGGCCTGCCGATTATCGACGCGGCCATGCGTCAATTGCTTGAAACCGGCTGGATGCACAACCGTCTGCGCATGGTGGTGGCAATGTTCCTGACCAAGAACCTGCTGATTGACTGGCGTGAAGGCGAGCGTTTTTTCATGCGGCATCTGATCGATGGCGACCTGGCGGCGAACAACGGTGGCTGGCAGTGGAGTTCGTCCACTGGCACCGATTCAGCGCCCTACTTCCGGATTTTCAACCCGCTGAGCCAGTCGGAGAAATTCGACAGCGAGGGGCTGTTCATCAAGTACTGGCTGCCGGAACTGGCCGGGCTGAACAAGAAGGATGTGCACAACCCGGCGAACCTCGGCGGCCTGTTCGGCGTAGCGGATTATCCGTCACCGATCGTCAATCTGAGCAGCTCTCGCCAACGGGCGCTGGCCGCGTTCAAGAACCTGCCATCACGACAACCTGCCGGGCGATTGCCTGACTGAAAAGGAGAATGGGATGAGTTTTACACCTCCACGGCGCTACTGGCTGACAGGTGCCAGTAACGGCATTGGTGCCTCGCTGGCCGAAGAAATACTGAAAACCGGTGCTCACCTCGCGGTGAGCGCTCGCTCGGTGGCACCACTCAAAGTCTTGTCCCAGCGTTATCCGGGACAAGTGCTGGTGGTGGCCGGTGACCTGACCAACAGCCAGACCGTGCGAGAAATCGGCGAACAGATCGCCGAGGCGTGGGGAGCTCTGGACACAGTGATTATCAACGCCGGCACTTGCGAATATGTCGACGTTCAGCAGTTCGATTCATCGATCGTCGAGCACGTAGTGCGCACCAACCTGCTTGCCAGCAGCTATTGCATCCAGGCTGCCCAGCCGCTCTTGCGCGCCGGCACCGCGCCGTATCTGGTGGGCGTCGCCAGCTCGGTCACCTACCTGCCGCTGCCACGGTCCGAGGCGCATGGTGCCTCAAAGCCCGGGCTGCGTTACCTGTTTGAATCGTCGCGAATTGATCTTGCACCGCAAGGCATCGAAGTCACCGTGGTCAGCCCGGGGTTTGTCGAGACGCCGCTGACGGCGCACAACGTCTCCATGCCACTCAGCTGGCCGGTGGACAAGTCCGCACGCTACATCTTCGCCGAACTCAAGAATCGTCCACTGGAGATAGCCTTTCCGGCGTTGTTCATGGCCGACCACTGGCCATTGTCGACAAGACCCAACCGAGGAAAACTGGCAATCGGCAAACGCATGGTGCGCAGCAATCCGCCGATCAAGGACCAGCCGTGAAATCACCTGCCTCTCAAGGCTGATCGCACCTGGCTGCTGAATCGCAGCCATAAGATCACCCTGTTCGAACCGGTAACCAAGCGTCCGTCAGGCCTTTCACACAGCACCGGCTCAGTGCCTTACACTGGGCGCCATGAAAACCATTCCCCATACGCAAATCGCCGAGCCTGCGGTCACCTGCTCGACCTGCGCAGCTTGCTGCTGTCAGCTCGAAGTCATGCTGATCACAGACACGGGCGTGCCCGAACGTTTTATCGATACCGATGACTGGGGTGGGGAAGTCATGCTGCGTCTGGATGACGGCTGGTGCGCCGCGCTGGATCGCAACACGATGATGTGCACCATCTATGAAAAACGCCCGTTGATCTGCCGGGAGTTCGAGATGGGCGCACCAGAATGCATCGACGAACGCCAAGGGATTACCACGGCGTATCGCTGAAGTCGAAGTCAACCGAATACAAATGTGGGAGCAAGCCTCTGTGGCGAGGGGATTTATCCCCGTTGGGCTGCGTAGCAGCCCCAGCATTTCAAAGTTAAACCGCGTCTACGACTGCTTCGCAGTCGAACGGGGATAAATCCCCTCGCCACATGACTTGCTCCCACATTCAAAGCGCCTACAACGGCATCGTGTAGTGCAGCGAGTAGCTTTCTACGCCGTCGTTGTAACTGTTAAGACCGGCATTGGAGTAGTGCGTCGCACGAATCCCGACTTCATGTCCGCCCGCAAAGCGCAGACCAAAACCGAATCGGTCTTCGAACTGAAAAGCACCACCGAGGTTGTTGTCTTCAAGTTCGCTATGAGCGAACAACGCCACGCCAATCCCGGCCTCCAGGTACGGCTTGACGTTCTGACCGGCAAACTCGTAAACAAACACAGGCGAGAACGACAGGCTGTGGTTGCTGGAGGTCGTGTCGCCTTCCCAATAGGTGTAGGCACCGCTCCAGTAACCGGTCACACGACCGATATCACTCTGCAACCAGCTCTTGTCCCAATCGAATTGCATGCCCAGTCGATAGGTCATGGTCGAGTCGCTGGTCTCTCCGACCGCGAACTCCACGCCTGCCGCCTGTGCGGTAAAACTGTGCCCCATCAGTGCAGCCGCAATCGCGGCCAAGCAGAATAGTCGCTTCATTAGAAACATCCTTTTCCGAACGATTTCGTAAGGTTTTTTTGTTGCTTGACGCTATAGAAGTCGACGATTAATCAGAAGTTCACCCCAATTACTCGCTTGCCCCGAGTTTTGTTTACTCCTTGAAGCTTCGCACAACGCCAGCGGTATTCCACAGTATCGGCAAGATATTTCTGAAATGCTCTGGATCGGCACTCGTCCAGAACTGTGCCGCACGTGCAGGCCCCTCGGCAAGCAATTCCCGCTCAGCCAACAATCGCTGAAGTTGCCGCGCTACAGCGGCGCCGGTATCAATCAAGCTAATGTCATCGGGGATCATCTGCTTAAGCAACGGTTTTAGGAAAGGATAATGCGTGCAGCCCAGAATTATCGTGTCGCACCCGGCGCCGAGCAGTGGTTCGACATACCTGGCCAGCAACTGGCGCAATGCCTCGCTGTGCAGATCGCCGTTTTCAATCAGCTCCACCAGGCCGGGGCACGGCTGAGTGATGACGCGCACATCGGTGGCGAATCGGTCGAGCAACGCGGCGAACTTGGCACTCTGCAAGGTGCCGGTGGTAGCGAGCACACCGACCACACCGCTGCGGGTGGCGGCAGCGGCCGGTTTGACCGCCGGCTCCATGCCGACGATGGGCCACTCTGGATAATCGCGTCGCAAGTCGGCAACGCCAGCGACCGTCGCCGTATTGCAGGCCAACACCAAGGCCTTGGCGCCCTGCTGCTGAAAAAAACCGGCCATCACGCTGCAGCGATGACGGATGAATTCCGGGGTTTTCTCGCCGTAGGGAATATTCCCGCAATCGGCGACGTACAACAGTGACTCGTTGGGCAGCAAACGCTGGATCTCGGCCAGCACCGAAAGCCCACCGACGCCGGAGTCGAACACGCCAATCGGCGCTTCACGCATGCTTCGAACCACAAACGCTGCAGCCCGGATCACGCTTGACCCGCAATTCGCGGAAGCGCGAGCCCAAGGCATCGATCAACAACAGGCGCCCCACCAGCGGTTCGCCGAAACCCACCAGCAACTTCATGGCTTCCAACGCCTGGAGGCTGCCCACCAGGCCAACCAATGGCCCTACGACGCCGGCTTCGCTGCAGGTCAGTTCGGCTTCGCTGCCGTGACCATATAAACAGTGGTAGCAGGGGCTTTCCGGACGACGCGGGTCAAACACTGACAACTGCCCTTCGAGCCGAATCGCTGCGCCGCTGACCAGAGGTTTGCCGGCAGCGACACACGCAGCGTTGACCGCTTCGCGGGTGGAGAAGTTGTCGGAACAGTCCAGCACCAGATCCACCGCGGCCACGGCGGCGGCCAGGGAATCTTCGTCCAGCGCGGTGCGATGGGCGATCAACTGAATTTCGGGATTGATTGCAGTCAGTCGGCGGATCGCCGAGTCGACCTTGCTCAGGCCAACGCTGTCGGTGTCATGGACGATCTGGCGTTGCAGGTTGGTCAGGTCGACAGTGTCGAAGTCCGCCAGATGCAACTCACCGACGCCGGCGGCGGCCAAATACAGCGCAACCGGCGAGCCGAGACCGCCAAGACCGACGATCAACACGCGGCTTTCTTTCAGTCGCAACTGGCCGTCGATGTCGACGTGTTGCAACAGAATCTGCCGACTGTAGCGCAACAATTCCTGATCATTCAGCACGGCAGGCGCCCCAGGCTGATACGTTCGTGACCGCCCAGATCGGTGCGGCTGTGGACTTCTTCAAAGCCGCGGGTCAGCAGCAAATCGCGTACCGCAGTGGCTTGATCGTAACCGTGTTCAAGCATCAGCCAACCGCCCGCTTCCAGATAATCCGGCGCCTGGGCGACGATCAGACGCAGATCGTCGAGCCCATCGACGCCAGCCACCAGGGCACTGGCTGGTTCGAAGCGCACATCGCCTTTCACCAGATGCGGGTCGGCGGAGGCGATGTAAGGCGGGTTACTGATGATCAGCTGAAAACGCTGACCTTCCAGCGCACTGAACCAATGACTGCTCAGCACGGTGGCGTTGTTCAGATGCAAGCGCTGGCGATTGCGCTCGGCCAGGGTCACGGCTTCGAGCACGCGATCCACGGCGGTCACCTTCCAGGCCGGACGCTCGCTGGCCAGGGCCAACGCAATGGCGCCGCTGCCGGTGCCGAGGTCGAGGACCTTGGCAGGTGTGGCTGGCAGGAGTTCAAGCGCCGCTTCCACTAACAGCTCGGTGTCCGGGCGCGGGATCAGCGTGTGCGGCGCCACTTCCAGATCAAGTTTCCAGAAACCTTGCTGACCGAGGATGTAGGCCACTGGCTCACCGCCACGGCGGCGCTGCAAATACTCGGCAAATTTAAGTGCCGCCTCGCTTGGAACGATGCGCTCGGGCCAGGTGTGCAGAAAACTGCGGGATTTGCCCAACGTAGCGGCCAGCAACAATTCGGCATCCAGGCGCGCGGAGGGCGAATCTGGCAGGTCGGCGGCGCGTAACAAACTGGCAATGATCGTCATTTACTCACCTATCGCTGCCAATTGGTCGGCCTGGTATTCGGCCAGCAACGGCTCGATCACCGCATCGATGCCACCCGCGAGGATTTCGTCGAGGGAATACAGCGTCAGGTTGACCCGGTGGTCGGTGACCCGCCCCTGGGCAAAGTTGTACGTGCGGATTCGCTCCGAGCGATCGCCCGAACCGACCAGCAACTTACGCTCGCTGGCGATAGCGTTCGCGGCGGCACTGGTTTGCTGATCGTTGAGCTTGGCCGACAGCCAGGACATCGCCCGGGCGCGGTTCTTGTGCTGGGAACGTTCTTCCTGGCACTCGACGACAATACCGGACGGCAAGTGCGTGATGCGGATCGCCGAGTCCGTCTTGTTAACGTGCTGACCACCGGCACCTGAGGATTTATAGGTGTCGATGCGCAAATCCGAGGGGTTGATCTCGATTGCTTCCTGCTCGTCCGGCTCAGGCAATACGGCTACGGTGCAGGCCGAGGTGTGGATGCGACCCTGGGATTCAGTAGCGGGAACCCGTTGTACGCGGTGGGCACCGGATTCGAATTTCAGCTTGCCATAGACGTTGTCGCCTTCGACGCGGGCGATGACTTCTTTAAAGCCGCCGTGTTCACCGATATTCTCCGAGAGGATTTCCACCCGCCAGCCGCGACGCTCGGCGTAACGCGAATACATGCGGAACAGGTCGCCGGAGAAAATCGCCGCCTCGTCACCGCCGGTGCCGGCGCGGATTTCGAGGAACACGTTACGACCATCGTTCGGATCCTTGGGCAGCAGCATGCGTTGCAGGCTGGCTTCGATGTCGATCAGTTGCTCTTTGGCTTCGCGGACTTCTTCCACGGCCATTTCGCGCATGTCCGGGTCGCTGTCCTTGAGCAGCGCTTGAGCGCCCTCGAGATCACTTTGCACCTTGAGCAACTGTTTATAGGTTTCGACAATCGGTTCGACTTCCGCATATTCCTTGGAATAGGTGCGGAATTTGGTCTGATCGGAAATGACTTCGCCGTCGCCAAGCAAGGCGGTCAATTCCTCGAAACGGTCCTGGAGGATGTCCAGCTTATTGAGCAGTGACGCTTTCATTGCGGTTTTTTATCCGAAAAGCTATCCGATGAGCCCTCATTCAGGGCAAAGAGTTCCTGGGCCATGGCCAGCGCATCGAGGCGGCCTTCGGCAGAGAGCTTTTTCAACTGCACGCTCGGTGCGTGCAAGAGTTTGTTGGTCAGGCCCCGCGCCAGCTGCACCAGCACGTCTTCGGCGCTGCTGCCGTTGGCCAGCATGCGCTGGGCCTTCTGCAATTCTTCGTCGCGCAGGCGCTCGCTTTGTTGGCGATAGGCCTTGAGCACATCCACCGCCGCCAGTTCACGCAGGCGAACCATGAAATCTTCGGCACCGATCGAGACCATCTCTTCCGCCGCCTGGGCTGCGCCCTGGCGGCTCTTGAGGTTCTCGGCGACCACTTCGTGGAGATCGTCGACGCTATACAGGTAAACGTCGTCCAGTTCGCCGACTTCCGGCTCGATATCCCGGGGGACGGCGATGTCTACCATGAAGATCGGCTTGTGCTTGCGCAGTTTCAGGGCGCTTTCCACCGCGCCCTTGCCCAGGATCGGCAACTGGCTGGCGGTGGAGCTGATAACGATGTCGCTGCGCACCAGTTCCGCCGGGATGTCCGAGAGCAACACCGCGTGGGCGCCGAACTGCTCGGCCAGAATGCTCGCGCGCTCCAGGGTGCGGTTGGCGACGACGATGCGCTTTACACCCAATTCGTGCAGGTGGCGGGCGACCAGGGTGATGGTCTCGCCAGCGCCGATCAGCAAGGCCTGGCTGCGTTGCAGGTCGCTGAAAATCTGTTTCGCCAGACTGACCGCGGCAAACGCCACGGACACCGGGTTCTCGCCGATGGCGGTGTCGGTGCGCACCTGTTTGGCCGCATTGAACGTGGCCTGGAACAGCCGCCCGAGCAACGGACCGATGGTGCCGGCCTCGCGGGCCACGGCGTAGGCCGATTTCATCTGGCCGAGAATCTGCGGTTCGCCCAACACCAGCGAATCGAGCCCGGAGGCCACCCGCATCATGTGACGAACTGCCGCATCATCTTCGTGCACATAAGCGCTCGCGCGCAGCTCTTCGAGGCTCAAATGGTGATAATCGGCCAGCCAGCGCAGGATGACGTCCGCCGAAAGGTGATCCTGTTCTATATAGAGTTCACTGCGATTGCAGGTGGAGAGGATCGCAGCTTCGCGGCTGTCGGTCAGTCGGCAGAGCTGCTGCAAAGCCTCCACCAGCTGCTCAGGGGTAAAGGCCACGCGCTCGCGGACGTCTACTGAAGCAGTCTTGTGGTTAATACCGAGTGCAAGGAAGGCCATTCAAGGTCGCTGATGGTGACGTGAAGCCGGCAATTGTCCTACTTCGACAGAGCCAGAACAACTACCGCTGACTATTGTCCCAATGACCTGCCTCTATAAAGGCGCCAATTGAGACACGGTTATGTTTGGCCGAAGGCTTGTGTCATGATGATCCGACCGCAGGTTAGTCGTCCTCTTCCTATATGAATAGATCTTCCGCGTTGCTCCTCGCTTTTGTCTTCCTCAGCGGCTGCCAGGCCTTGGCACCCGTTTCGTCGGACGGTACGCCGCCGGTCGAAGACAGCACTCCGGCCCCTGAAAAGCCCAAGGTTTACAGCTCATTCAGTGAAGAAACTATCTTCAGTCTGTTGAGCGCCGAACTGGCTGGCCAGCGCAATCGTTTCGACATTGCCCTGGACAACTACGTGACCCAGGCGATCAACACTCAGGATCCGGGCATCTCCGAGCGGGCATTCCGTATCGCCGAGTACCTGGGCGCCGATCAGGCTGCCCTGGACACCTCGTTGATCTGGGCGAAAAACGCGCCGCAAGACCTTGAGGCGCAACGGGCCGCTGCCGTGCAACTGGCTCGTGCCGGGCGTTATGACGACTCCATGGCCTATATGGAGAAAGTCCTGCAAGGCAAGGGCGACACGCATTTCGACTTCCTCGCCCTGTCTGCGGCCGATACCGACCAGGACACGCGCAACGGCTTGATGAAAAGTTTTGACCGTTTATTGCAGCGCCATCCGAACAACAGTCAGCTGATTTTCGGCAAAGCCTTGCTGATGCAACAGGACGGTGACGCCAAGGGTGCGCTGGGCCTGCTGGAAGACAATCCTCCGGACGAAGGCGAAATAGCACCGATTCTGTTGCGCGCACGCCTGCTGCAGACCCTCAGTCGTGGCGATGAAGCCTTGCCGCTTCTGCAAAAAAGCATCAAGAAATACCCGGACGACAAACGCCTGCGCCTGACTTATGCGCGCATGCTGGTTGAACAGGACCGCATGGACGACGCCAAAGCCGAGTTCTCGAGCCTGGTTCAGCAGTACCCCGAAGACGACGAACTGCGTTACTCCCTGGCATTGGTTTGCCTGGAAGCCAAGGCCTGGAAGGAGGCCAAGGGCTATCTGGAAGACCTGATTGCCCGGGAAAGCCACGTCGATTCGGCGCACTTGAACCTCGGTCGTATCGCTGAAGAGCGCAATGACCCTCAAGGCGCGCTGATCGAGTACGCCCAGGTCGGCCCGGGCAACGATTACCTGCCGGCGCAATTGCGTCAGGCCGATATCCTGATGAACAACGGCAAGACCGCCGAAGCCCAAAGCCGTCTGGCTGCGGAGCGCGATGAACAGCCCGATTACGCGATTCAGTTGTATTTGATCGAAGCCGAAACCTTGTCCGCCAATAAACAGCCCGACAAGGCCTGGAATGTATTGAAGCAAGCCTTGCAGCAATACCCGGACGATCTGAATCTGCTGTACACCCGCGCCATGCAAGCGGAAAAACGCAATGACCTGGCGCAGATGGAAAAAGACCTGCGCCTGATCATCAAGCGCGACCCGGACAACGCGATGGCGCTGAACGCCCTCGGTTACACCCTGTCCGACCGTACGACGCGCTACGCCGAAGCCAAGGCCTTGATCGAACAGGCGCACAAGATCAATCCGGAAGACCCGGCGGTACTCGACAGTCTCGGCTGGGTGAACTTCCGCATGGGCAATTTCGACGAAGCCGAACGCCTGCTGCGCCAGGCGCTGGAGCGCTTCCCCGATCAGGAAGTCGTCGCGCACCTGGGCGAAGTCCTGTGGGCCAATGGCAAGCAACGGGAAGCCAAACAAATCTGGAGCAAGTTCCTCAAGGAACAGCCCGACAGCCCCCTCCTGCGCAGCACCATCAAGCGCCTGACCGGATCAGAGACTCTTTAAGATTATGTTTTTGCGCCACCTCATTGTTTTCAGCTTCATCGCCCTGCTCGCCGGTTGCGCGGGCTTCGGCGCCCGCGAATCGGTCCAGGGCAAAGGCAACCCGGCCCAATGGCGCGAGTACAAACAGCAACTGACCAGCCTCGACGGCTGGCAGATCAACGGCAAGATCGGCATTCGCGCCCCGAAAGACTCGGGCAGCGGCACGTTGTTCTGGCTGCAGCGACAGGATTACTACGACATTCGCCTCTCCGGCCCCCTGGGTCGCGGCGCAGCACGCCTGACCGGCCGCCCCGGCAAGGTCTCGCTGGAAGTCGCCAACCAGGGCCGCTATGAAGCGCCGACGCCCGAAGTGCTGGTCGAAGAACAACTGGGCTGGAAGTTACCGGTGTCCAATCTGGCCTGGTGGGTTCGCGGGCTCCCGGCTCCGGACAGCAAAAGCCGTCTGACGCTGGATGCCGACAGCCGCCTGGCCAATCTTGAGCAGGATGGCTGGCAGGTCGAATACCTCAGCTATGCCGAGCAAAACGGCTTTTGGCTGCCCGAGCGGATCAAACTGCACGGCACCGACCTTGACGTCACGCTGGTGATCAAGGAATGGCAACCTCGCAAATTGGGGCAGTGAACATGACCGCTCCGCGCTTGACGCTGCCCTCCCCGGCCAAACTCAATCTGATGCTGCACATCCTCGGTCGCCGTGAAGACGGTTATCACGAGTTGCAGACTATTTTTCAGTTTCTCGATTACGGCGATGAAATCACGTTCGCCGTTCGTGATGACGGTGTCATTCGACTGCACACCGAATTCGATGGCGTTCCTCACGACAGCAATCTGATTGTTCGAGCTGCAAAAAAACTTCAGGAGCAATCCGGTTGTTCCCTCGGTATCGACATCTGGATCGAAAAAATTCTGCCCATGGGCGGTGGTATCGGTGGTGGCAGTTCAAATGCTGCGACGACTTTGCTCGGCCTCAATCATCTCTGGCAACTGGGTTGGGATGAGGATCGGCTGGCCGTGCTGGGCCTGACGCTTGGCGCGGACGTCCCGGTTTTCGTGCGTGGGCACGCGGCTTTTGCAGAAGGCGTGGGGGAGAAACTGACCCCTGTAGACCCCGAAGAACCGTGGTATCTCGTGCTTGTGCCGCAAGTCTCTGTAAGTACAGCAGAAATTTTTTCAGATCCGTTGTTGACACGTAACTCTTCTCCCATTAAAGTGCGCCCCGTTCCCAAGGGAAACAGTCGAAATGACTGCTTACCGGTGGTAGCAAGGCGTTACCCAGATGTACGTAACGCTTTGAATTTGTTAGGTAAATTTACCGAAGCAAAACTCACCGGAACTGGAAGTTGTGTGTTTGGGGGCTTCCCAAGCAAAGCTGAAGCTGATAAAGTCTCGGCCCTTCTTACAGAGACCCTTACAGGGTTTGTAGCAAAGGGAAGCAACGTTTCGATGTTGCATCGCAAGCTGCAAAGTCTGCTCTAAAAGGAATCGAGTACTGGGTACTCGTTGCAACAGATACAGGGGCGTCGCCAAGCGGTAAGGCAGCAGGTTTTGATCCTGCCATGCGTTGGTTCGAATCCAGCCGCCCCTGCCATTTTCTATACTCATCCAGGTTACCCTCAGCCTCTAGGTACTGCGCGTGTCCAAGATGATGGTCTTTACGGGGAACGCTAACCCCGATCTGGCTCGGCGTGTTGTACGTCAGCTGCATATCCCTCTCGGTGACATCTCTGTCGGTAAGTTCTCCGACGGCGAAATTACCGCCGAGATCAATGAAAACGTCCGCGGTAAAGATGTCTTCATTATTCAGCCGACTTGCGCTCCGACTAACGATAACCTGATGGAACTGGTAGTGATGGCTGATGCCTTCCGCCGCTCCTCGGCTACTCGTATCACTGCTGTTATTCCTTACTTTGGTTATGCCCGTCAGGATCGCCGTCCGCGTTCCGCACGTGTGGCTATCAGCGCGAAAGTCGTTGCTGACATGCTTACCGTAGTCGGCATCGACCGTGTTCTCACGGTTGATCTGCATGCTGACCAAATCCAGGGTTTCTTCGATATTCCGGTAGATAACATCTACGGCTCCCCGGTATTGGTGGATGACATTGAAGATCAGCGCTTCGAAAACCTGATGATCGTGTCCCCGGACATTGGCGGCGTCGTGCGTGCACGTGCTGTTGCCAAATCCCTGGGCGTGGATCTCGGGATCATCGACAAACGCCGTGAGAAAGCCAATCACTCTGAAGTGATGCATATCATCGGTGATGTCGAAGGGCGTACCTGTATTCTGGTCGATGACATGGTCGATACCGCCGGCACTCTGTGCCACGCGGCCAAGGCCCTGAAAGAGCATGGCGCAGCCAAGGTTTTCGCCTACTGCACACACCCTGTGCTGTCCGGTCGGGCGATCGAAAACATCGAAAACTCAATGCTGGACGAACTGGTGGTGACTAACACCATCCCGTTGTCCGCTGCTGCTCAAGCCTGCTCGCGTATCCGTCAACTGGATATCGCGCCGGTAGTTGCCGAAGCGGTTCGCCGCATCAGCAACGAAGAATCGATCAGCGCGATGTTCCGTTAAGGGCCCTGCCCTTCTCGAATATTTCGTTGACGAAAAGCGCCCCGCCCCGGCATTCCTGTCGGAGCGGGGCTTTTTTGCCCATATCGCCTTTAGCGCTGGTCGCAAACGCTGGGGCGAATGTGGTTATTTTGGAGATACAACATGAACGAATTTACTCTGAATGCTGAAGTGCGTTCCGACCTGGGGAAAGGTGCGAGCCGCCGCCTGCGTCGTCTCGCAAGCCTGGTACCAGCTGTAGTTTACGGTGGCGAAAAAGCCCCTGAATCCATCAGCATGCTGGCTAAAGAAGTTGCCAAACTGCTCGAAAACGAAGCGGCTTACAGCCACATCATCGAGCTGAACGTTGGCGGCACCAAGCAAAACGTAATCATCAAAGCTCTGCAGCGTCACCCGGCCAAAGGCCACGTGTTGCACGCTGACTTCGTACGCGTTGTAGCTGGCCAGAAACTGACCGCTATCGTGCCTGTACACTTTGTTGGTGAAGAAGCGCCGATCAAGAAAGGCGGCGAAGTTTCGCACGTTGTTGCTGAAATCGAAGTTTCGTGCCTGCCGAAAGACCTGCCTGAATTCATCGAAGTCGACCTGGCTAACGCCGAAATCGGCTCGATCATTCACCTGTCTGACCTCAAAGCCCCTAAAGGCGTTGAGTTTGTTGCTCTGGTACACGGTGATGACAAGGCTGTTGCCAACGTCCACGCTCCACGTGTTGCTCCAGAAGCTACTGAAGAAGGCGCAGCAGAGTAATTTCACTCTGTTCGCCGGAGTGACCGGAAACATCGCGGACTAGAGCGTAGCGAGAAAGCGGGCGAGAACGCGGAGTTTACATAATGGTAAATGAGCACTTGTCGTCCACTTTCGCCGCACACAACTGTCGCGGCGATGTTATCCACCACTCCAAGGAAGGGCCCCTATCGTGACTGCCATCAAACTGATCGTTGGCCTGGGAAATCCAGGCGCTGAATACGAACAGACCCGGCATAACGCAGGGGCCCTTTTTGTTGAGCGCATCGCGAACGCACAAGGCGTAAACCTTGTGGCGGATCGTAAATATTTCGGCCTGACCGGGCGCTTTTCGCATCAGGGTCAGGATGTTCGTCTGCTGATTCCCACCACCTACATGAACCGCAGCGGCCAGGCCGTCGCGGCACTTGCCGGCTTCTTCCGCATTACGCCTGAAGAAATCCTGGTGGCGCATGACGAACTCGACCTGCCACCCGGCGTTGCCAAGCTCAAACAGGGCGGCGGCCATGGCGGTCACAACGGGTTGCGCGACATCATCGCGCAACTGGGCAATCAGAATACCTTTCACCGCTTGCGGCTTGGCATTGGCCACCCGGGCGTTGCCAGTATGGTTTCAAATTTCGTCCTGGGTCGTGCGCCACGCGCCGAACAGGAAAAACTCGATGCCAGCATCGACTTTGCCCTCGGCGTGCTGCCGGATATCCTCGCCGGTGAATGGAACCGCGCGATGAAAAACCTGCACAGCCAGAAGGCCTGACTCACTCCTCGGGGAAAACACCATGGGATTCAATTGCGGCATCGTCGGCCTGCCTAACGTCGGCAAGTCCACCCTATTCAACGCCCTGACCAAATCCGGGATCGCGGCCGAGAACTTCCCCTTCTGCACCATCGAGCCGAACACCGGTATCGTGCCGATGCCGGATCCACGTCTGGAAGCCCTGGCGGTCATCGTCAATCCAAAGCGCATCCTGCCGACCACCATGGAATTCGTCGACATCGCAGGCCTGGTAGCCGGCGCCTCGAAAGGTGAAGGCCTGGGCAACAAGTTCCTCGCCAACATCCGTGAAACCGATGCCATCGCGCACGTAGTCCGCTGCTTCGAAGACGAGAACGTGATTCACGTCTCCAACAGCGTCGACCCGAAACGCGACATCGAAATCATCGACCTGGAACTGATCTTTGCCGACCTCGACAGCTGCGAGAAGCAACTGCAGAAAGTCGCCCGCAACGCCAAGGGTGGTGACAAGGACGCCGTGGTCCAGAAAGGCCTGCTGGAGCAATTGATCGCTCACTTCACCCTCGGCAAGCCTGCCCGTACGCTGATGAAGAACATGGGCGCCGACGACAAAGCGGTGATTCGTGGCTTCCACCTGCTGACCACCAAGCCGGTCATGTACATCGCCAACGTCGCTGAAGACGGTTTCGAGAACAACCCGCTGCTGGACATCGTCAAAGCCATCGCCGAAGAAGAAGGCGCCATGGTGGTTCCGGTCTGCAACAAGATCGAAGCCGAAATCGCCGAACTGGAAGACGGCGAAGAGAAAGACATGTTCCTCGAAGCCCTGGGCCTAGAAGAACCTGGCCTGAACCGCGTCATCCGCGCTGGCTACGAAATGCTGCACCTGCAGACCTACTTCACCGCCGGTGTCGAAGAAGTCCGCGCCTGGACCGTCCGCGTGGGTGCCACCGCACCGCAAGCCGCTGGCGTGATCCACACCGACTTCGAGAAAGGCTTCATCCGCGCCGAAGTCATCGCCTACGACGACTTCATCCAGTACAAGGGCGAAGCCGGCACCAAAGAAGCCGGTAAATGGCGTCTGGAAGGCAAGGACTACATCGTTAAAGACGGCGACGTGATGCACTTCCGTTTTAACGTGTAACTTTATTTAGAACGAAGCACCCGCCCAGGAAAAAGCCGCGTTTAGACGCGGCTTTTTTATGCCTCAAATTCCTGTAGGAGCAAAGCTTGCTCGCGATGAACGATAACGCGGTGCTTCTGGTAAATCTCGTAACGGCCATCGCGAGCAAGCTTTGCTCCTACAGAGCGGTGAGCTAACAGGCTTTTTTGGTTCTTGGCAAGAAGATCGCCAGCACACCAAACAACGGCAAGAACGAACACAGCAAGTACACGTATTCGATGCCGTGTATGTCCGCCAAATGCCCGAGCAACGCGGCACCAATCCCGCCAAAGCCGAACATCAACCCGAAGAACACCCCGGCAATCATCCCGACATTGCCCGGCACCAGTTCTTGCGCATACACCACAATTGCCGAGAACGCTGACGCCAGGATGAAGCCGATCACGACGCTGAGAATGCTGGTCCAGAACAGGTCGACATGAGGCAGGATCAGGGTGAACGGCGCTACGCCGAGGATCGAGAACCAGATCACCGCCTTACGCCCGATCTTGTCGCCGATCGGTCCACCAAAGAAGGTCCCCGCCGCTACCGCGCCGAGAAACAGGAACAGGTGCAACTGCGAACTCGCTACCGACAGGTCGAATTTCTCGATCAGGTAAAAGGTGAAATAACTGGTGAAGCTGGCCATGTAGAAATACTTGGAGAACACCAGCAACCCGAGTACCACCAGTGCACTGATCACGCGGTTCTTCGACAAGCCATGCGTCGCCGCCTGGCCTTGCTTGAGTTTGAACAGGCTCAAGTGATTGGCGTACCAGCGGCTGATCCGATAAAGCACGAACAGCGCAAACACCGCGAACAGGCCGAACCAGGCCACATGGCCTTGGCCGAACGGAATGATGATCGCGGCGGCGAGCAACGGACCGAAGGCCGAACCGGCATTACCACCCACCTGAAAGGTCGATTGCGCCAGGCCAAATCGCCCGCCCGAGGCCAATCGCGCCACGCGAGAAGCTTCCGGGTGAAAGGTCGAGGAGCCGATACCGATCAACCCTGCCGCCAGCAAAATCAACGGGAAGGTGCCGACCACCGACATCATCAAAATGCCAATCAAGGTGCAAACCGTCCCGGCGGGTAGCAGCCAGGGTTTGGGGTGCCGATCGGTGTAGTAACCGACCCACGGCTGCAACAGCGAAGCCGTCAGCTGGAAGGTCAAAGTGATCAGGCCAACCTGGGTGAACGTCAGGCCATAGTTGGCCTTGAGCATCGGATAGATCGACGGCAGCACCGACTGGATCAAGTCGTTGATCAAATGCGCCAGCGCCACGGCGCCGATAATGCGCAGGACCAAAGGGCTGCTTTGTGAAGTCGCGGATGCCGGCTGCGCGCCGGTCTGGACATTGCTGATAGCCATAAGAGTTTCCGTACAACAGATGGGTGCACACGGGCAGGTGCGTCAATGTGCCATTTTTCAGTGCAGCAGCGCCATCCCCTTAGCCTGCTAACGACCTCGATTTTCATCGCTGGAAAGGTGATAGCGCAACGCCATGGTCTGAATCTTGCCTTGGTAATCCGCTTCAACGCGGCCCCTTACAAAGGGGACCGAGAATGGGAAGTTTCGCCACAGAGTCGGCCTACAGAGCTGACGAGGGTGAACTTTCGAGGCCTTTTAGAAGGGCACAGGTCGCGACCGCAACGGTTGCGACGCACGCCAATGGTGCGTGGTGTCCAGAGGAGTTTTGGGGCATGCAGGCTTTTTTATCACCGGGGATCGGGTTGCTGGGGCGTTTTGGCTTCGCACGCAAATTTCAGCTGTTGTTTCTACTGTTTATCCTGCCGTTGACGGGCAGCCTGTGGATGATCGGTCAGGACTATCGCGACAAACTGAACCTGATCTCCGGCGAACGTGCCGGGGTTCGGCAACTGCTCGCCCTCGATGCTCTGGATAACCTGCTCGCCGCCCAGCGTGACCGCGCGGCTCGCTGGCGCGCCACGGAAACCAATCGCCAGCCGACACCCGCGACGATCGCGGCGATGGCGGCTTTCGATACGGTTCAGCCCGCCGTCGCCCAAGCCACCACCGACCTCGGCAACGCACTGCAAACCGAAGGCGCCGAGGGCGAAACCCTGACCCGATATCAAGCCCTGCAAACCGCCCTCAACGGCCTGGACTCGAAAAGCCTGAGCAGCGTCGGTTGGTGGCCGGACGGTTACGATCGTTTCACCAATGCCTTGAGTGCCCTGCAAGCCTTGCGCGAGCAGATCGCCATGGATAATCGCCTGACGCTGGCGCCGTGGCTCGAGACCTATTTGCTGACGCAGATCTCCACGCAGCACGCGCCAGACCTGATTGAACGAGTCGGCCGTCTCGCCAGTGTTGGCCAGGCCTCTGTAGTGTCCGGGCAATTCACCCTGCAAAGCCGTCTGCAACTGCGCGACTTGCGCAGCCGCATCGGCGACGCCCGGGAGCAGTTGGTCAAAACAGCGAACCTGCTGGAAGCGCGGCTGCCCAGCGCGTTGCAAACCTGGGCCGGGCAATACCATGACAGCCTCAAGCACCTGGACGCCGAGCTGAAAGTCCTCGATTACGGCGTGTTCGGCGGCAGCATCAAGCTCAAGCCGGAAGAGTTCGAACGCAACCTCGACACCCTGCTCGCCGACCTCGCTTCGTTGCGTCAGCAGTCGTTGGTGTCGCTGGATCAGCGCCTGGACTATTACCACGGTTCTGCCATTCGCCAGTTCATCCTGGTAGCGAGCATTTTTGGCTGCCTGTTGCTGGCCGCGCTGTACCTGTTCATCTGCTTGCAGGCCTCGATCCGTCGTAGCGCCAGCGGCATTACCCTGCTGGCCGAAGCCTTGCGCGACGGCAATCTGAGCCTGCAAGTACCGGTAGAAGGTCGCGATGAACTGGCCGCCATCAGCACCGCCCTCAACGTCGCGGTGGTGCAACTGCGCAACAGTTTGCTGGGGGTCGATCATGAAACCTTGCAGCTGAGCAACGCGGTTCGCATCCTCAACCATCACTCCAGCGGCGCCCTTGGAGAAGTCGAAGCCCAGCAGTTGCAGATCAGCCAGATCGCCGCGGCAGCCACGCAATTGGCCGCGACCTCCCAAGGGGTCGCCCAGAGTTGCGAACAGGCCTCCGGCAGCGCTCAGCACACCCAGCGCATCGCCGCCGACAGCAGCCGTGACAGCCAGCGCACGACGGCGAGCATTCAGCAACTCAATCAGCGCTTGAACGACACTGCTGCAGCACTGGGCCGGGTCAGTGAACAAGGGCAGCAGATTCAGTTGGTGGTGGATACCATTCGCGGCGTTGCCGAGCAGACGAATCTATTGGCACTTAACGCCGCCATCGAGGCCGCTCGCGCGGGCGAGCAAGGTCGTGGCTTTGCGGTGGTGGCCGATGAAGTGCGCAGCCTGTCGCAACGCACCCAGTCCTCCACCGCGCAGATTGCCGGGACTGTCGACAGCCTGCGCAGCACCGTAAACGAAGCGGTGAGCCTGATGGAAGCCGCTTGCGGCCAGGCTCAGTCCGACGCCCAGGCCGTCACTGGCCTCGGCGAACGCCTGGGGGAAATTGCCAGTGCCGTGCAGAGCGTCACCGACACCCTGGCGCAGATCGCCACCGCGGTCGACGAGCAAGCGACCACCGCCGACGAGGTCAGCGGCAATATCCAGCAAGTCGATCAGGCCGCGGTACGCTTGCTCGAAGGCGCGCGGGCGGTGAACCTGGCAGCGGACACCTTGAGCCAGGGCAGCAAGGCCTTGAGTGCCAATACCGGGAGATTTCAGCTCAGTTGATGCCCCCTCCTGGCCCGTTTTTTCGGGTCAGGCGGATAAGCGGTTGAAAGCGTAGAGAAATATTTTAGATTTACGCTTGACACATCTCCGTTACGAGCCAATAATGCGCGCCACTTGGCTACATAGCTCAGTTGGTTAGAGCATAGCATTCATAATGCTGGGGTCCGGGGTTCAAGTCCCTGTGTAGCCACCAAGTACTAAAAACGGCTTACCGAAAGGTAGGCCGTTTTTTTATGCCTCGAGAAAAGTGCTCCCGGCCCACAGGGCGGTTAATGCCCACTCTTCGCGGTTCTCTCCTACAGTTAATGCCAAAGCTTGAACACAGAGAGACCTAGCCTATGTACTGGGGCCTGGACGAAATCATTCTGTTTTTCATCGTGGTCGCCATCTTCTGCGTGGTGCTGGAACTCGCTTTTCGTCTCGGCCGTCATCACCGAACCCACAGCAATGATTCGACCCGCTCCCACCTCACCGTTTTGCAGACCGCCCTCCTCGGTCTGCTCGCGTTGTTGCTGGGTTTCAACTTCGCCATGGCCACCTCACGTTTCGAAGCGCGCAAGACACTGATTCAAGATGAAGTCACGGTGATCGGCTCGACCTACCTGCGAGCGAAATTGCTGCCGCCTGATCTGCGCGGGAAGATGTCGGCGATGCTCAAGGATTATGTCTCGGCGCGGATTGAATTCATGCGCGCCGGCACGGACGAGAAACTGTTGCAGGCCACCAGCGAATCGTCGCGGACGATCGAGGACCAGTTATGGAACCTGGCCGCAGCCGCCGAGGCTCAGGGCGAAGCGACAGCCGCCATGAACCTGGTGATCCAGGCGTTGACCGACGTCTACAACGTCAATGAAAAGCGCCGCGCCGAGCAGGACGATCATGTCCCGGCAACCGTCATCAATCTGCTGTTCGTCGTGGCCATCGGTGCGTTGGGTTTCATCGCTTACAGCTATGGCCTGGGTCACCGTCGACGGCACGGCTCGACGGCCATCTTCGCGATCCTGATTGCCATGGTCTTCACCATCACCCTCGACCTGGATCAGCCCCGCAGCGGCTTCATCCGCGTCGGCGAAGAAAGCATGCTGCGGTTGCAGGAAGATTTGAACCGCATGAGTTCGGGCAACGAGAGGCCACGTCCGCGCAAATCACGTCAGGAACGAATTGCCGGCAATGCTGACAACGCCCGCTCCCAAATCTGCCAGGTGCGCAGCCAGACCATCGCCTGCCAGTCGCTGTCGGCGGGATAGAACTGCTCCACCAGATTCAGTTTGATCCCGCGCCCCACTGCATCACTCGGATTGCCATGCAGGTGCAGCCAGTGATCATCGCGCAGATGACGATGAACCTCTGCGCCGGGATACGTCCCGCACTCGATCACAAACGGCATCAACCGCACGTGCGGCAACGCATTGATCAACGCCTGCGAGGTGTAGCCGGTAGCAGTGGCAGCAACGCCGGTTTCGCTCAGCGTGTTGGCGCCCGTGTGCAAGGTATAGAGCCACGGACCATAAATCGCCTGCGCATCCGCAAGCGCCGGATACGCCGCTTCGGTAATGGTCAGCAACATCGGATGCCCGTACTCCCCGGCGCCGGTGTGCAAATCAAAACACATGGCCACTTCGGCATGGGAAACATGCTTTTGAAGGATCTGATGCAACGTGCGGTTCGACCAGCTCGGCGCCAGTCCGCCGTAGAACAAACCATCGGGATGACGGTGCTGGCCACCCTCGACAATCGACATCACGGCGGGCCAGCCGTGTTCGGCGATTTGTTCATCGAGCAAGGCATCGGCGCGATCACGTTCCGGGCCCTGCAACTGCGTGCAGGCATAGATTTCATGCAGCGCCGCATAGGCCTGATTATCTGGCAATGCATGCTCGAAGTTCAGGTGATTGCGGTTCAAGTCGATGTTGTCTTCGTTGACCCGACGCAGCCACGCAGTGCCCCACGGATTGATCAGGTGGATCATCACCACCGCGACATCGGCCGGCAGCGAACGCTTGCCCAACGCCTGCAACCACTTGATCTGACACCCCGAACCATAGAAGCCTTCGACGCCATGAGTGCCACTCAGCGCAATCAGCAAACGCTTCGCCCGCGGATCACCCAGCACGGCCACATCGGTGCTCAACGGCTCACCGAACGGCCCTTTGAGTGGATGCGGGTACTCGGTCAGCGTCGCACCGGCCGCGGTCGCGGCGGCCAGGAATTGATCACGCTGGGTGCGGTAACTTGGCTGGGTGGGGAACTCGGTCTGCATGTCTGCCTCTTGTTGATCTTCTGGCCAGTCTGTTGCCCTCGACCCTACAGAAAATCCGCGGACTCATGAAGGGCAAAAGCATCTTTGCTGTAGGCGCTGGTTTGCGTCACTCCCTTTCGGCCGATAAAGTCCCCTGATCTTTCCCACGGACGGAGTGCCCCCACGTGTTCTCAATCTTCCCCTTGAGCCACTATCGCCTGTCAGCCTTTTCGCTGATCGCCGCGGCTTTAACCCTCGCAGCCTGTAGCGCCCCGACCACTTCGACGTTGCCTGTCGCACCAGAAGTCGCGTCGGGTTATCGCACTGACCTGCAAACCCAACACGCCTCGAAACACATGGCAGCCGCGGCCAATCCGCTGGCGGCCGAGGCCGGGCGGGAGATGTTGCGCCAGGGTGGTTCGGCAATCGATGCAGCGATTGCGATGCAGGCCGTGCTGACCCTGGTCGAGCCGCAATCCTCGGGCATTGGCGGTGGCGCGTTGATCGTGCTGTGGGATGGCAAGGCTGTGCGCACTTATGACGGTCGCGAAACTGCTCCGGCCGGCGCCACCGAGAAGCTATTCCTGCAAGCCGACGGTAAACCGATGCCGTTCACCCAGGCGCAGATTGGCGGTCGTTCAGTCGGGACACCGGGCGTGTTGCGGGCACTCGAGTTGGCCCATCAGAAGCACGGTCATCTGCCGTGGGCGCGGCTGTTCGAACCAGCGATCAAACTCGCGGAACAAGGCTTCGCCATCTCGCCACGTCTTCACCAGTTGATCGCCTCGGACTCGTCTATCCGACGCTCGCCGGACATGATCGCCTACTTCCTGAATGCCGATGGCAGCCCGAAAGCCGCAGGCACGCAACTGAAAAACCCGGCGCTGGCCGCGGTGTTCAAACGCATTGCCAAGGAAGGACCGGATGCGTTGTACAAAGGCCCCGTCGCACAGGAGATCGTCGCCAAGGTTCAGGGCCACGCCAACCCGGGCAGCCTGTCGCTGAACGACCTCAACGGCTACAGCGCCAAGGAACGCGCGCCGCTGTGCACCGACTACAAACGCTGGCAGGTCTGCGGCATGCCGCCACCGTCGTCAGGCGGGATCGCCGTGGCGCAGATCCTCGGCACCTTGCAGGCCCTGGAAACCCGTGACCCGCGTTTTGCCCTGGCGCCGCTCAAACCGGTCAAGACAAACAAACCTGCGGGCATCGAACCGACGCCTGAAGCCGTGCACCTGATCTCCGAGGCCGAGCGCCTGGCCTACGCCGACCGCGCGCAGTACGTGGCCGACGCAGACTTCGTGCCCGTCCCCGTCAAAGGTCTGGTGGACCCTGCGTATCTGGCCGATCGCGCGGCCCTGATCGGCGATCGCAGCATGGGCACGGCCAAACCCGGCACCCCGCCGGGCATTCAGGTCGCCTACGCACCGGACCGTTCGCCGCTGCGCATCTCCACCTCGCAAGTGGTGGCGGTGGATGACGAAGGCGGCGCCGTGTCCATGACCACCACAGTGGAATCAGCGTTTGGCTCGCACCTGATGGTTCAGGGTTTCCTGCTGAACAACCAGATGACCGACTTCTCGTTCATCCCCGAAGAGAATGGCCAGAAGGTTGCCAACCGCGTCGAACCCGGAAAACGCCCACGCTCTTCCATGGCACCGACCCTGATTTTCGACCGTCAGAGCGGCGAATTCCTCGCCACCATCGGCTCCCCCGGTGGCTCGCAAATCATCGAATACGTCGCCAAATCCACCATCGGCCTGCTCGACTGGAACCTCGACCCACAAACCGCCATCAGCCTGCCCAACTTCGGCAGCCGCAACGGCCCGACCGAACTGGAACAGGGGCAGTTCAGCCCGGCGCTGATTCAGGCGCTGAAGGACAAAGGGCACAGCGTGAACGAGATCGACATGACCAGCGGGACCCAGGCGATTGTTCGGGTCAAGGATGCGCAGGGGAAAACGTCGCTGGCGGGTGGGGCTGATC